>JBATPF010000172.1:0-6821 GCA_049291355.1 Giesbergeria sp. | reverse complement strand
AGTGACGGCCAGGCTGGCCTGCGCGTGCGAGTGCGCGAGCGCCCCCTCGGCCATGGCGCGCGCCACCGCTTCGCTGACTGCGCCGTTCGAATCGATCAGCGCGGCGGGAACGCCCAGCAGCTCGCTTTTGGCGGCATTGGAATAGCTGACAAAGCCGCGCTCGAACCACTGGCTGGAGCCGGCGAGGGCCGTGCAGACCGCGGCAATCAACCCACCGGTGCAACTCTCGGCAGTGGCCAGCATGTCGCCGTGCGCCAGCAAATGCGAAGAAATATGAGCCAAATTGGCCTCTAGCGCTTGACTGTATTGCGCTGAAAGCTCCTGATTAAATAGCAAATTGACACTCACCAGAACCTCCACAACGCAATCACCAGCAGTGTGCAAAACCCAGCCACGAAGTCATCGAACAGGATGCCGAAGGCGCCGCGCGCGCCAAAGCCCTTGAAATGCGCGTCGGCCCAGGCCACTGGTCCGGGCTTGGCGGCGTCGAAGTAGCGAAACAGTGCAAAGGCCACCGCCTGGCCGAGCAGTCCCATGGGCATGGCCAGCCAGAGGATGAGCCAGAAGGCCAACACCTCGTCCCACACGATGCAGCCGGGGTCCGCCACGCCCAGGTTGTGCGCAGCCACGGCGCAAGCCCACCAGCCCACCAGCGTGCCGGCGGCAATCAGCAGGCCCAGTTCGGCCACGCTGAACCAGCGCGCCAGCACCAGCCAGGCCACCCAGGCCCACAGCGTGCCCACGGTGCCCGGCGCCCAGGGCGAGAGGCCCGAGCCAAACCCCAGGGCGATGAAGTGCGCCGGGTGCGCCAGCAGGAAGCGGGCGGTGGGGCGCTGTGCGGCTGCGGCCGTCATTTGCGCTCCTGCACGGGAAGGTCTTTGGGGTAGCGGATGGTGTGTTCGGCGACAAACTGGGCTGTGGCGCCCGCCGCCAGCGGCTGCTGCCAGGCGATGCTGCCCTTCTGCTGGTTCCAGGCCAGACTGGCGGGCTGCGGCTGGTAACGCGATTCGACCTCGATTTTTTCGTTGCGCGAGACCGGCGCGGCGTCCAGCACCTGCAGGTTGATGCTAGCCTTGTGGCGGTTTTCCACCTGGTAGCTGCGGCGCGTCTGGCGCTCGGTGCGCGAACCGGTCAGGCCGGTGGTGCCGGTCATGTCCTGCGGCGCCTCGGCACGCACGAGCACCAGTTCATCGCGGCCAAACGACAGGCTGGTGGTGGGGGAGGCACCCGCTGCGCTGGCGCTCGCAGCGCTGGTGGCGCTGAAGTCCAGGCGCCCGGTGCCGACAAAGGCGCCATCGCGATACAGGGCTACGGGGCCGGGCGGCCAGACACCCGGCGGGGGCGCGATCTCGGCCACCAGGTAGGCCGCTTCTTCCACCGCGGGCGCGGTGCGGGTGAGAAGGCCGGCGCTGGCCTGCTGCGTGCCCAGGCTCAGCGTCACGCGCTGGCCGCTCGATGGCACGGTGATGCGCTGCGGCACGGCAAATTCGGTGGCAAAGCCCTTGTCGAGCGTGCCAACGTCGAAGTTCGGCATTCCCTCTTCGGCCACATTGCCGGGCGCCATCGGGGCGGGCGCTGGGGCTCCGGGTGCCATGTCCATGGCCTTGGCGGCCATCTGAGGCTGGGGCGGCGGCGCAGCGTCCAGCGTCCAGGGGCGTGGCAGGCGGCCCTGGGTGGCGCGATTGGGTTGGCCGGTGGAAAGCGTGAGCTGCACGCCCGCCCAGTCCTCGCCGCTGTTTTGCGCCACCAGTGCCAGGCGTTCTAGTTGTACGCTGGCTTTGGTGGCATCGAGCGTGGCGCGGTAACTGGGTTGCCAGCCGGGCCCGCGCACCTGGTAGCTCAAGCGCAGCTCGGCGTCGCGCTCGGTGGCCAGATTGACCGTCACGGATACCACGCGCGCACGCTGGCCCGCCACCCGATCGCGCTCCATGGTCAGCGGTTTCAGGGTGCGCTCCAGCGCCTCCTGGCGGCGCGTGAGGGCATGGGCGCGGGCCAGCACATCCTGGCCCGACTTGCGCAGCACATCGGCGGTGGCGCTGATCTGCGCCGGGGTCGCGGGCAGGGCGGGGCCCATAGTCGCAGACGCAGGCGTGCCCGTTCGGCCCCCGGCCACGCCTTTGAGGTAGCTGTCCACCAGTTGCAGCGCGCCCGATTCGGCCTGGACGGCGGCGATCTGGTCCTCCAGCTCACGGATGCGGCCATCGAGCGGGCTGGCGCAGGCCGAGGCGACGTCGCGGTCTTCGGTCAGCACATTGAACTCGCCCACGCGCACGCCCGCGTCGGCGCTGATCTGCAGGCTTTGCGGGTCCAGCGTGGCCGGCAGGCAGGTCAGGGTGAGGCTGCGCGCACCGGCGCCCAGTTTGGCCACGCGCTCCACCGTGGCGCTGCCGGGGTAGACCGTGACGCGGGAAATGCGCGAGCTGGCCTCCTGGGCAGATACGCCACCCGCGCCGCAAAACAACGCCGCGCCGGCCAGTGCGGGCATCAGCAGCCTTGGGGAGAAAAGGGCGAGATTCACGGGGCGCTCCTGGCAGTGCGGAAGAAACAGGATTCTCCGCCCATGCTAGCAGCGCGCTGCCCCGCGCCCCGAAGGCCCGCTTGTTGCGCTGCGGCCCGAGCGGCCGCAGCCTTGGCCTTGGCTTCATCGGCCTTGTGCTGCAGTTCCTGGGCCTCTTTTTCAGCCGACTGGGCCTCAGCGGCTTTGGCGGCCTTGGCATCCTTGTCGGCAGAGCTTCCTCCGGCCAGTGCATTGCCTGCCATGGTGCCGGAAGAACATGGCTGCCAGCCCCGCCAGGATGGCGATCACCATGCCGGCGAACAGGAAGCCGCACATGAAACTGAAGTCGCGCCGCGTGGCCAGCACCCAGCCCGACAGGGCCAGGAAGGTGGCGCCCGTGGCGCCCAGTGCCAGGGCAATGGTCTGCCCGCCGCCCGGCAAGGCCAAGTGTGCCGAGAGCACCGGCCCCAGCGTGTAGCCCATGAAGCCGGTGAGCGCAAAGACGGCCCCCACGGCCCAGCCGCTGTTTTGCACCTTGTGGACCAGGAACAGCAAGCCGAAAGTGCCCACGAGCGTGAGGATCAGCCCCGGCGCCGGCAGGCGCTGAACAACAGCGCCATGGACAGCAGGGCGTAGGGGTTGCGCAGCACCCGGTGCGTGGCCAGGGTGCTGCTCTGGGATCCTTGGGCGGTATCACCCCCCTTCAACTACCGCCATCTCTACTATTTCTGGTTGGTGGACAAGGAGGGCAGCATGTCCAACGCCGCCGCACGGCTCGACATGGCGGTGCAGACTGTGAGCACCCAGGTGCGCGAGCTGGAGCGCGACCTGGGTTGCAAGTTGCTGCGCCCGGCGGGGCGCGGCCTGGCGCTGACCGAGGCGGGCGTGGTGGTCTTGCGGCAGGCGGAATCCATCTTCCAGCTCGGCGAAGCCCTGCCCGAGCTGGTAGGTGCCGCTGCGCAGAGCCCATCGGTGCGTCTGGTGGGGGCCTGCGACGGGGTGCAGGAGAACTACTACGCCATCAGCACCGAGCGCAAGCTGGCGCACCCGCTGGTGCTGCAGCTGGTGCAGAGATCGGCTGGAGTGGGCGCGGCGCAGTGACCCCCTGGAAGCCAAGCGCGTCGCTGACGGTCGACGCGCGGGGGTTTGTGTGATTGACCGCGCGTGCCGTGAATCCGATACTGAGGTCGCAGGAGCTATGCCGAGCCACATTTCGGGGAATCTTTCGCCAGCATCCAACCAGCATCCAACCAGCATCCAACCAGCATCCATCCAGCATCCATCCAGCCAGCATGCAAGATCTACAGAACAAGAACACGGGACTTCGCCGGCGCGAGCTTGCCTTCTTGGGGGCTCTTGTGTGCGCGGGCGTGCGCGATGCCGGCGCAGCCGACGCTGCGCTGCGCATCCTGACCGAAGAATTCCCTCCCTACAACTACACCGAAGGCGGCAAGGTCGTCGGGCTGGGGACCGAGGTGGTTCAGGCGGTGCTTGAGCAACTCGGTCTGCAGGGGCAGATCCAGTCCATGCCCTGGGCGCGTGCCTATGAGACGGCGCGCAGTACGCCCGGTGTGCTGATCTACAGCATTGGGCGCACGCCGGAGCGCGACAAGCTGTTCAAGTGGGTGGGCGTGATTGCGCCGGCCAATTACTACCTTTTTGGGCAGCCAGGCCGCGCCTACCAGATCGATTCGCTGGAAGCGGCCAAGCGCTATCGGATTGCCACGGTCAACGAGGACGTGGGCGAGCAGTTTCTTGTGGCGCAAGGTTTTGTCAAAGGACAGAACCTGCAGTCCAGCGTGAAGTACGAGCACAACTACGAAAAGCTCAAACTCGGCCGAGTGGACCTGTGGATCATGAGCGAGTTGACGGCAAGTTACCTGGCCCGCCAGGCCGGCGACGACCCGGCCAAGACTCTGACCAAGGTGTACCGCATCCCCGAACTCAGCGGCGAAGGCTATTACATGGCCTTTGGCCGCCAGACGCCCGACCTTACGGTGGCCCGATTCCGGCAAGGGCTGGAGGCCATTCGCCGCAACGGTGTCTTTGAACGCCTGCAGAAAAAATGGCTGTGAACGACCGAGCCTTTCAGCAGGCGGAGCCAGTGGCTGGCGTGCTTCCCATGCTGGCGCGCCGCTCGCTCGGTGGGCGGCTGGTGTTGGCGAGCCTGCTGTTTTGTGCGGCTTTTATCCTGGTGTCGGTGGGGGTGCTGACGGTGCTGGCATGGAATGCCGGGATCGCGCGCATGGAGGCCGAGCTGGCGCAGATCGAGCTGATTTACGGCCATACCTTGTCCAAGGCGATCTGGGAGCTGGACAGGGATGCGCTGCAAATGCAGGTGCAAAGTGCCAAGGGCATCCCGTCGGTAGGCAAGATCGTGGTCCGCGTGGCGCTTGCCAACCAGTCAACCGAAGTGTTTGAGGGGACGCACGCAGGATGGGCTGGAGTGGGTCGCGCTCCCATGCACCGCAAGGCCTTGAGCTATGCGCCCTATGCCGGTGCGAGCGAAGAAGTGGGTGAGCTGCTGCTATATGGCGACGAAAGCGTTCTGTGGCAGCGTTTGCGCGGTGAGCTGGCGACCATTGTGATCGCGCAGCTCCTGCAGTCGCTGATGCTGGCTGGCCTGATCATGCTCATGTTCAACCGCATGGTCACGGTGCATGTGCAGCGCATTGCCTCGCATTTGGCCGCGGTGCGGCCTGGGACGCTGGGGGTACCGTTGCGCCTTGCCCGCCGCAGTAGCCAGGACGAACTGACTCAGCTCGAAGCCGGGGTCAACCAACTGCAGGGCAGTCTGGCAAGCCACCTGGACCGCCAGCATCGCTACGAGCAGGAACTGGCCCAGCACCGCGACCGGCTGGCCCAATTGGTGCAGGAGCGCACCGCAGAACTTCAGGCGGCCAACGAGCGCTTGCAGAGCCTGGCGCGCACCGACGCCCTGACCGGTCTGCCCAACCGGCGCCATTTCGATGAAGCCAAAACCACCGAGATGCGGCGCGCCCGGCGCCATGGACACAGCCTGTCGTTGCTGATTTGCGATATCGACAGTTTCAAGGATTACAACGACCATTACGGGCACGCCATGGGCGACAGCTGTCTGTGCGCGGTAGCCCAGGCGTTGAAGAGCCAGTTGGGACGTGCAGGAGACATGGTGGCCCGGATTGGCGGCGAAGAGTTTGGCGTATTGCTGCCCGCCACCGGCGGGCCGGCGGCGCTCATGCTGGCAGAACGTTTGCGCGCAGCGGTGGCGGCCTGCGCCATCGAGCACCTGCATTCTGCCTGCGCGCAGGTGGTGACGATCAGCATCGGACTGGCCGTGCGGGAGGCGGGGGCAACCGAGGAGTTTGATGCGCTGTTTCAGCGCGCAGACCAGGCCCTGTACCGCGCCAAGGCGGCGGGGCGCAACCAGGTGGCAGGCCCGCAGTGCCGGGACTGGCCTGCAGATAAAGGAGAAGCAGCATGAGTCGCTTGGCGTTGTTCATCGTGGTTCTCTGCATGGTCCCCGCCTGGTGCCAGGCGCAGACCATCCAGGCCGTCACAGAAATCACTCCGTACACCTATGTGGAAGGCACCAAGGTGGCTGGGACCGCCACCGAAGTCGTGGAGCTGACGCTGCAGCGCGCCGGGTTGACCGACTACACACTGCGCCTGTACCCCTGGGCGCGGGCCTACGACATGGCGCTCAAGGAGCCGGGCGTGCTCATCTTTCTGATCGCCCGCACGGCGGCGCGAGAAAACCAGTTCCGCTGGGCCGGGGAGATCATGAAGATCCAGTACCACCTGTACCGGCTCAAATCGAGGCCGCTTGACATCGGCACGCTCGAATCGGCCAAGGCGTACACGATTGGCGTCATGCGTGACGACGTGCGCCAGCAGTACCTGCGCTCCAAAGGCTTCGAGCGGCTGGTGGTTTCCGCCCAGTCGCTGGACGTTTTCAAGAAGCTGCTGAGCGGCCAGGTGGATCTGGTGCCCCTGACCACCGACGACGCCGCGTCGCTGTGCCAGCAGACGCAGTTTGATTGCAAGGGCCTGGAGCGCGTGCTCACTTTGGACGAAGCCTCCACCGGCCTGTACATGGCCTACAACCTGCAGACGCCGCCGGAAGTGGTGCTTCGCACCCAGCAGGCGTTTGACAAGCTCAAAGCCGACGGGCAGGTGCAGCGCATCATGGCGGGTACGCCCTCGGCAGAAGCCAAAACCCCGGCTTCAGGCGAAATGGTCAAACGATGAGAACGCCAGCGCCAGTTCCCGCCCCGCGGCATCCACGACGCGCAGGCCGGGCGCCGCTTCGATCTGGCCGATGCGCCGCACAGCGGTGCCGGCC
>JBATPF010000171.1:0-3318 GCA_049291355.1 Giesbergeria sp. | reverse complement strand
GGCGCGACGTGGCCAGTTCGGCCAGACTAGCTTGTGCACCGCGCGCCAAGCACGCCTGCAGGGCCTGGCCTTGCAGGCGCGGGGCGTCCAGCAGCACATCGCTGCGGCGCACCTGGTCGTCCACCTGCATCCAGGCGGCAGGCCATTCGGTCACGGGGACCTGTCCCCGCACCCGTTCGGCCAGATCGCGCACGCGCGGGCCATCCATGCGTGTCAGCACCTGGTGCTGGTTCACCAGCAGAGCCGGGCCCTGGTCGCCCAGGCCGGTGCAAGAGGCGAACCCCATGCTGGCCAAGCCGCTGGCGTCAGGTGCGCCGTGGGGGATGTTCAGGCGCTGGCGCAGGTCTGCGGCCAGGACATGGCTGCCCTGCATGCGGTCGGTGACGTTGTCGCTCCACAGCAGGTGGTAGCGACCCACCGGCTGCAGGTGGAAGAACCGGTAGAAGCTGGCCACGCCTTCGACGATGGCAGGCGACAGGCCCACCCCGGCCGCCACCTGGGCCAGAACCGGGCGCGGCAGCCAGCGGCTGTGCTCCTGCACTTCCCGCAGGATCTGCACCAGCGAGGCTCGGCGATTGCCATGGCGCTGCAGCACTTGGGCTACGGTGGCGTCCAGGGAAGTGCCGTCAGTACAGCGTGCAGGCATGGCGAGGTAACGGCAGAGCCAGAAAGCTTCAGTGTAGGGCGAACCGCTGCATAGGCCTGTGCGCTGGCCGCAGCCCACTGCGTTCGTGCTTCAATGGACCCAAGCATCCACTTGCGCGTCGCCGACGAGGAAGTTTGGCTGCCAAACGCAGGAGTCCCACCCCATGAACTCAATCAAAATCGTCGCCATCGGCCTGATCATCGCCGGCATCCTCGGGCTCGCTTACGGCGGCTTCAGCTATACGAAGGACAGCACCGTGGTCAAAATTGGCACGCTGGAGATCTCCGCCAAAGAGAAAAAGACCGTCAATGTGCCTATGTGGGCAGGCATCGGGGCCATCGTGGTGGGTGGGCTCTTGCTGGTCATGGGCAACAAGAAGGGTTGAGCGTGGCTGCGTCGCCAAAACCCAAGGCGTCCCCTCCAGCCAAGGCCGCCGCCAAACCAGCGACACGCCGCGCAGCGCCAACCAAACCGTTTCTGCGCTTCTTCCATTCTGCGGAACTGCGAAAAAAGACGTTTTCGTTACTGGCGTTGATCGAGAACGCACCCGACGCCACCGCCCACCGAGGCGCTCTGGCGGACGTGGTGATGGAGTTGATGAAAAGCGGCTTCGACGGTTATTTTCTGGTGCCGCTCAAAAAGGCCAAGGCGGGATTCCTCATTGAGCAGTCGGCCAGCGTGGGTTTGATGGGTGCGCAGCAAGTCATCGGCACCGTCACCCGCAACATCATCGGCCGCATGGACGCGGCGCAACTGCTCTCGGTGTGCGGCTCGATTCGCGGATTGATGGAGTAGCAGAGGCACTTTTGCAGCAAGTCCCGGCGCTCGGAGCAGGAGCAGCGCAGGCATTGGGGGCGTAGTGCAACTGTCAGATCACGATTTCGTGCAGCGAAACTCGTGCTCTGACCCCATGGCCGGACTATTGGGCGCGGCGCTTGCGGGCCCCAGCCAGTCTGAGCCGTGCAAAAAATCAGGGAAAAAGACCCTCCAGCGCAGGGTGGGTAAGCGCAAGCAGCTATCAAATTAGATAACCCGAAACCTTTTTTCCACCCCATGCCCCGCTTCGCCCCCCAGCTCAAAATCCCCGCCACCTACATGCGCGGCGGCACCAGCAAAGGCGTGTTCTTGCGCCTGCAAGACCTGCCCGAGTCCGCCCAGCAGCCCGGCCCGGCGCGCGACGCCTTGTTGCTGCGCGTGCTCGGCAGCCCCGACCCGTATGGCAAGCAGATCGACGGCCTGGGCAATGGCTCATCCAGCACCAGCAAGGCCGTGATCCTGAGCCAAAGCACCCGCCCCGGCCACGACGTGGACTACTTGTTTGGCCAGGTCGCCATCCACCGCCCGGTGGTGGACTGGAGCGGCAACTGCGGCAACCTCTCCGCAGCCGTCGGCCCCTGCGCCATCCACATGGGCTTGATCGACGCCGCGCGCATTCCGCAAAGCGGCGTGGCCACCATTCGCATCTGGCAGGCCAACATCGGCAAGACCATCGTGGCGCAGGTGCCCATTACCGGCGGCGCGGTGCAGGAGACGGGCGACTTTGAACTGGATGGCGTGACGTTTCCTGCTGCCGAAGTGGCGCTGGAATTCATCGACCCGGCGGGCGAGGGGGTAGGCGAGGGCGGCAACATGTTCCCTTCCGGCAACTTGGTGGACGCACTCGACGTACCCGGCGTGGGCACATTTGCCGCCACGCTCATCAACGCTGGCATCCCCACCATCTTTTTGAACGCCCACGACCTGGGCTACACCGGCACCGAGTTGCAAGCCAGCATCAACGGCGACGCGCAGGCCCTCGCCCGGTTCGAAGCCATCCGTGCGCAAGGCGCTCTGCACATGGGGCTGATCCAAACCTTAAGCGAAGCCGCCACGCGCCAGCACACGCCCAAACTGGCCTTTGTCGCCCCGCCGGCCGACTACACCGCGTCCAGCGGCAAACGCGTTTTGGCGGGCGACATTGACCTGCTGGTGCGGGCGCTGTCCATGGGCCAACTGCACCACGCCATGATGGGCACCACCGCCGTGGCCATTGGGGTCGCTGCAGCCATTCCCGGCACGCTGGTGAATCTGGCCGCGGGCGGCGAGAGCGGAGATGGGGCGCAGCGCCAGTCTGTACGTTTTGGCCACCCCTCGGGCACGTTGCGCGTTGGGGCCGAAGCGGCGCTGGTTGATGGGCAATGGAAAGTCGCCAAGGCGCTCATGGGCCGCAGCGCGCGGGTTTTGATGGAGGGGTGGGTAAGGGTGCCGGGGGATGGGGTGGAGGGTTGAGCGTGGGTGGCGTTGCGGTGGTGGACTGAGGCGGGAGGTGTCGGGAAATTTTGTGAAAAATCTGGCTCTAGCGCTTGTTGGGATTGCTCGGGTAGCTATTAAATTTAGTGATTGGACCAAGAATCGGACCGGCAGAGCTTGCTCGTCTTGCGGCCAGTGGCTGGCAGAGAACTGTTTTGAAACGGGCATGCAATGGTTGAATTCAGCGGCTGCTGTAGGCGGCCCGCGGGAATGACCGCATGCCTTTGCCAAGGGTGGGTACCGGGATGTGCGCCCGGCGGAGCCTGTCCTGATTTTTGTGTTTGAGGCATAACCATGACCTACAGGATCATTTATGCCAAGCAGAACGAAGTTGAAGAACGCAGCCATTGCCGCCCGGAGCGCGGCGCTGCCGAAGATTCCCA
>JBATPF010000170.1:0-27671 GCA_049291355.1 Giesbergeria sp. | reverse complement strand
GCCTTGGCACGGGCGCTCGCGCCGCGCCCCAAGCTGATGCTGCTGGACGAGCCCTTCTCCAACCTGG
The DNA here is from genome assembly GCA_049291355.1 of Giesbergeria sp. Lineage (GTDB taxonomy): Bacteria > Pseudomonadota > Gammaproteobacteria > Burkholderiales > Burkholderiaceae_C > Simplicispira. The sequence goes on along the minus strand of JBATPF010000170.1, from coordinate 27,604 downwards.
ACGTGGAGCTGCGTGAGCGCCTGGCGCACGAAATGCGCGGCATTTTGAAGGCGGCCGGCGCCACTGCGCTGTTTGTGACCCATGACCAGCTCGAAGCCTTTGCGATTGGCGACCTGATTGGCGTCATGCAGGAGGGCGCGCTGCAGCAATGGGACGATGCGTACACGCTTTATCACCGCCCCGCCACGCGCTTTGTTGCGAACTTCATTGGCCACGGCGTCTTTGCCCCTGCACGGCTGGAGCAAAGTGCAAGCGGTGTCGCCGTCCGGACGGCTCTGGGAACGCTGGAGAATCTGACCGATTGCCCGCTGCCCTCCTATTACAAAAACGGGGAGTGCGATGTGCTGCTGCGGGCCGACGACATCGTGCACGATGACAGCTCGCCGGTGCAGGCGCGCGTGCTGCGCAAGGCGTTTCGGGGCTCGGAGTTTCTCTACACACTTCAATTGGCCAACGGCCAGCAATTGCAAGCCCATGTTCCCAGCCACCACGACCACGCGGTGGGCGAATGGATTGGCGTGCGCGTGCAGGCCGATCATGTCGTTACCTTTGCGCGCGAGCACGGACCGGCCGCAGCCTGATTCCAAACGCCCACGCGGCGCTCTGGACCGGCTCCCGCCGGACCTACGGGAGCAGCCGGCGCCCGGTCAAGCGCTCATGCTCGGCCGCTGCGAAACGATCGGTCATGCCCGCAATGAAGTCGGCCACCACGCGGGCACCGTGTCCAGGCGGCGCTGCCGCAGCGCGGGCGGCGTACGCTGGCTTCATGGCGTGCGGCGCAGCAAGGTATGCATCGAACAACTCTCGCACCACCACCTGGGCCCGATCGGTGGTCTCGATCACCTGCGGGTGCCGGTAAAGGTTGTCGAAAAGAAACCGTTTGAGCGTCTGCGACTGCAGCCGCATGGCCGGTCCGAACCCCACCAGGGGGCCGGCGCGGCGCACTGCATCCACATCGCACGGCGACTCGCAAGCGATGGCCTGCTGCGTCGCGGCAATCACGTCATAGACCTGGGCACTGAGCATGCGGCGAATGGCTTCGTAGAGCAGCCGGCGCTCAGTGGCGGGGGCGTCCAGCCCGGGAAACTCGTCAAGGGCCTCGCTGCGGTAGCGCGCAAACAGCGGTACCTCGGCCAATTGCTCCTGCGTAATCAGCCCAGAGCGCACACCGTCATCAATGTCGTGCGCGTTGTAGGCAATTTCGTCCGCCAGGTTGGCCAATTGCGCCTCCAGACTCGGCTGCTGGCGCAGCAGAAAGCGCGACGCGACGCCTCCCGGCTCTTGCGCTTCGAGCAACTCGGCGTTGCTGCGTGAACAGTGCTTGAGGATGCCTTCACGGGTTTCATAGGTGAGGTTGAGTCCGGCAAATTGCGGGTACCGCAGCTCCAGCGAATCCACCACACGCAGGCTCTGCAGGTTGTGCTCAAAGCCGCCGTAGGCTTGCATGCAGGCGTTGAGTGCGTCCTGCCCGGCGTGTCCAAAGGGCGTGTGGCCCAGATCGTGCGCCAGGGCAATTGCCTCCACCAAATCTTCATTCAGGCGCAGCGAGCGCGCGACCGAGCGCGCCAACTGCGCGACCTCGAGCGAATGCGTCAGTCGGGTGCGAAACAGGTCCCCCTCGTGGTTGAGGAAGACCTGCGTCTTGTAGACGAGTCGTCGAAAGGCCGAGGAATGAACGATGCGGTCGCGGTCCCGCTGGTAGTCCGAGCGTGTCGGCGCCGGTGCTTCGGCGTGGCGCCGGCCGCGAGAAGCAGCTGCATGACAGGCATGAGGCGCCAGAGCCAAAATATCAGTCAAATTGGCCTCTAGCGCTTATGCAGTAAGCGCTGACAGCTCCTGAAAATATAGTGATGTACGCCGTCACATTGCACGCTTGGCTCAGCACCATTCAGGCCGGTGCGCAGCATGTATCCACCACCTCGCGCACCAAAGCGTCGGGCGCGCTGCGCAGCACGGCCTTGCCCGGCCCGTCGATCAGCACAAAACGGATTTCACCGGCCTGCGCCTTCTTGTCAACACGCATCAGTTCCAGATACCGGCCTGCGTTGTCGCTGGCATCCAGCACCGGGGCCCGCACCGGCAACCCGGCGCGTGCCACCAGCGCCTGCAGGCGCGCGCAGAAGGCGGCATCCACCAGACCGAGTCGGTGCGAGAGCTCCGCCGCCATCAGCATGCCCACGCCCACGCCTTCACCATGGAGCCACACGCCGTAACCCATGCCCGACTCGATGGCGTGGCCAAAGGTGTGGCCGAAATTGAGAATCGCGCGCAGCCCGGCTTCGCGCTCGTCTGCGCCGACCACCGCTGCCTTGATCTCGCAGCTGCGGCGCACCGCATACGCCAAGGCCGTGCGGTCGCGCGCGCGCAGCGCGTCGATACGGCCTTCCAGCCAAGCCATGAAGTCCATGTCGTAAATCGGGCCGTATTTGATGACTTCGGCCAGCCCCGCGCTGAGTTCACGCGCAGGCAAAGTATCGAGCGTATCGAGATCGCAGACCACCAGCAGCGGCTGGTGAAACGCACCAATCATGTTCTTGCCCAAGGGGTGATTGATACCCGTCTTGCCGCCCACGGAAGAATCCACTTGCGCCAACAATGTGGTGGGCACCTGCACAAATGGGACGCCGCGCATATAGCTGGCAGCTGCAAACCCCGTCATGTCGCCCACCACGCCCCCGCCAAGGGCAAACAGCACGGTATTGCGATCGCAGCCGTGCTGAAGGAGGGCATCGAAGATCAGGTTCAGGGTTTGCCAGGTTTTGTGTGCTTCGCCATCCGGGAGCACCACGCGGTGCACCTGCGAATAGCTTGCAGCAAGGACGCTTTCCAGGCGCCCCGCGTAGAGTGGTGAGACCGTGGTGTTGGTAACGATCAACGCGCAATGTCCCTGGGGCAATGAAGCATAAGCCTCAGCCTCGGAAAATAGGTGTTTGCCTATGGCTATGGGATAACTGCGCTCAGCCAAACCGATGCGCACAATTTGCGGAGCGTCATTTTGCGTGGAGCGAGCTGGCAGTTCGGCAACCGCGGTTGCCGAGTCCACATCTGCGGATTCTGATGCAATGGTCATTTCGATCCGAGTGTAGAGCAGGCAGGCGGCGCCAGTGAGCCATCCATCCGCTGTAGGGAGGTCAAGGGTCTGTTGACGTTTCGTTCAATGGGGTTGGCTGGGTGGCCCCGCCTAGCGCCCCGGCGTTCAGGGCGCCTGCCAGCTCAAGCTGCATGACCACCATGTTGACCAGGGTAGCAACAGACGGCCGCCCAGTTTCGATGACGAAGTGCGCGGTTTCCCGATAGAGCGGGTCGCGTTGTGCGTAGAGGCTACGCAATTGCTGTAAGGGATCTTTGGTTTGCAGCAACGGCCGGGTAGTGTCATGCCGCAGGCGCCGGTAGATGTCGTCGGGCAAGGCGTGCAGGTAGACCACTTGCCCCCGCTCGCGCAGACGCATCCGCGTGGCGGGCCGCAGCACCGCACCGCCACCGGTGGAGAGCACGGCGCCGCCGCCTGTTCTCGTCAGATCGTCCAGCGTGGCTTCCTCTACGGCGCGGAAGGCTTCCTCCCCCTCGCGCTCGAAGAGTTCCCTGATCGAGCAACCGATGCGCTCTTCGATGACACGGTCCGAATCAATGAAAACCGCACGCAGCCGCCGCGCAAGTTGCCGCCCGACCGTCGTCTTGCCACATCCGGGCATACCAATGAGAGAAATCATGAGAAATGGGTGAATGCGTGATGGCACCGGCTCTCTGCCAAGGAATAGGGCTTGGAGCAGGTCGCGCAACTTGATCCTGCCAGCGCCCCTATCGACCACGACGGACAAAGCGCCCAGTCGAGAACAAAAGAAACAGCCCCTTGGACATTATCCAAGGGGCTGTGATCGAAGCTCAAAAAAGGGGCAAGAACGGAACTAGGTGAATCCCCGCCCTGCCTTACACGTCAACCGACCACGATCGAGACCTGCCTGCGCACCACCAGGGTGCCGCGTGTGGCCGTCACGATGAAGGTATAGGTACCTGCCGTGGTCGGAGTACCCGAAATGGTTCCATCCGCCGCGAGGACAAGGCCTGGGGGCAGGTTGCCGGTGATGCTCCAGACGACGGGAACCGCAGGATCGCCAATCGAGAAGGAGAGCGTATGCGAATAGCCGTCACCCACTGTTCCACCCGGCAAGGCGCACGGCGCACTGACATCGCTGCTGCAGCCGTCAATCGCCAGTTCGCCTTCGACCTTGATGGTCAGGTTTTTGCTCAATGACGCACCCGTATCATCGGTCACAGTCACCACGACGTTGTAGCTGCCCTTCGGGGCGGTGGGAACCCCGGAAATGATGCCGTCACTGCTCAAATTAAGCCCGCTCGGTAGGGCACTGCTCGTCCAGGCATATGGCGGCAAGCCCCCCTGCGCGGTCAAAGCAAACGAATATGCCATTCCATTCGTTACCGTCAGGGAAGTATCCGTGATCGAAAGAGCTACTGTACTAATGGCCTTGTTCACGCTGATCGCCATCAGTTGCATCACAGGGTCTTGCACGCCGTTGCTGACGTTATTATCAAAACGATCTGCAGTCATCTCAAGAAGAATCACACCCGCAGTTGGGCCACTGGAGATCGAAAAGAGTCCTTCCCCACCAATGGTGCTGACCTGAACTTCATCCCCTGATTGCGGGCCAGCCAGCAGGCGCGCACCTGCAGATGCGCCGAATGGACGGATACGAACCTTCAAGTTAGCTCCGGACGGGTTCGGAACCGGCTGATTGGCATCGTCCATTACTTTTGCACTGATAGCGACACTTTTCGGCAAATCGAAGGTGTTGGTGCTGGTGCCCAAATAGCGGGGACCGCGCGTCGTCACTGTTACGCTGGCAGGTTTGCCGGTCGCCGCGCCCACCACAATATCCACGCTCGCGCTGGACACCAATTGATCCGCTGGGTTCGTGACGGCGCAGGTAATCCGTGCCGTCCCGGCTATGTTCCCAGCGTGAAAATGGAACGAATTACCGCCAGCGTTGGAATCAAGAACGATACTACGATAAGCACCGGGGACCTTGATTTTCCCTCCCTTGCCATCGTCCACCTCCACCATGTGTTCATCCTTACCATCGAGATAGTAAAGTGCACCAGATCCCAAGCCGCCCGCAACGTTGCAGCCGAAAATTCCCGTTCCACCCAAAATTGGGCTATTGCCTTCACGCGCATCCACATAAAGAGTGGTAGTAAAAGGCGAATATGCGCCAATTCCTGCAATTTCGTTCGAAATGTTCAACGGCAATTGCGTCTTATCCGCCCTCAAAGAGATGCTGTATGGCAAAGCACTGCTTCCGGCACTTCCACCACCGCCGCCGCATGCCGTAAGCAATGCAGACATCGCCAAAGCGGTCATTCCAATAAGTTTTTTCATTTCTTACCTCACTTCACCTAAATTAACGCGTTGGTCCGCGATCAGAAATCACTTTGGGGGTTATGAAAACGAGCATTTCACGCTTCGTTGATTCTTTGGTCCTGCTCTTGAATAGATTGCCCATTACCGGGACATCGCCCAAGAAAGGGATTTTACTTTCTTGATTGGTTTCTTCCATTTCAAAAATACCACCAATAACTACCGTTCCGCCGTTCTCGACCAGAATCTGGGTGACGATGTGCTTGGTATCGATGGCCACCCCTTGCAAGGTGGTCTCACCGCGACTGTCCTTGTTGATGTCAAGGTCGAGGATGATATCGCCTTCAGGCGTGATCTGCGGCGTCACTTCCAGCTTGAGCACAGCCTTTTTGAAAGCAATGGTGGTCGCTCCGTTGGGTGCGGTGACGGAATACGGGTATTCCGTACCCTGCTCGATCAGCGCCTTTGTCTGGTCAGCGGTAATCACCCGGGGACTGGATACGATCTTGCCCTTGCCGTCTGCCTCAAGTGCCGAAAGCTCCAAGGTGAGGAATCGATTGGCAGCTGCATTGAAGATGGACAGCGCAAAGCTGCCTACAGCATCACCGCCTGAGAGCTGCGCAGGCAAGTTGACAAAGCTGCCTGTGGGGTCTGTCGTTCCACCTGCGCCGCTGCTGGCGACGCTATTGCTATAGCTGCTTCCAAACACCACCCGGTTGTCGCTGCCCAGGGCATAGCCACCCTGCCCGCCCCGATTGGCCCTCAGGTCACTTCCGCCCAGACGCACGCCGAGAGAACGCCCAAAGGAATCCCGTGCCTCCACAATGCGCGCTTCAATCAGTACCTGGCGAACCGCAACGTCCAAAGAAGCAAGCAGCTTGCGTACCTCCTCAATCTTGCTCCTCGTGTCGGTTACGAAAAGCTGATTCGTACGCGGCTCGGCGATGGCGCTGCCTCGCTCCGATAGAAACCGTGTATTCGTCCCGCCTGTCGCGCCAGAAGCGCTGGTGGTGAGTTGGGTCACCATATCCACAGCTTTGGCATAATTGAGCTGAAACGCCTGCGTCTTCAATGGCTCAAGCTTTTCGATTGCCAAGACGGCTTCGTAGTCCTTCTTGGTGCGATCGTCGATTTCGTCTTTGGGTGCGATCCAGAGAACGGTGCCATTCTTGCGCATTCCAAGGCCCTTGGCATCCATGATGATCTGCAGAGCTTGATCCCATGGAACGTCTTTCAGCCGCAAAGTAAGCGCTCCAGTCACCGTATCGGAGGTGACGATGTTGAAATTCGTGAAGTCGGCGATCACCTGCAGCAAAGAGCGCACTTCAATATTCTGAAAATTCAGAGACAGCTTTTCTCCGCTGTACCCCGGACCCTGCGTAAGCTTGCTGAGATCAATTTTCTTCTGGCGAACCTCGACAACGAACTGATTGTCACTTTGGTACGCGCTATGCTCCCATTCGCCAATGGGTTCAATGACCATATGTACGCGATCACCATCCTCGGTGGTCGTGATTTTCTGTACCGGCGTGCCAAAATCCGTCACATCAAGTCGACGCCTCAACCCTTCAGCCAGCGAAGAGCGAAGAAAATCAACCGTAAGGGTTTTGGCCTGCTGGCGCAGATCGACACCCACCTGGCTGCTCGCAAGGGCTACAACGATGCGCCCGGAGCCATCGGGGCCACGGCGAAAATCAATATCTTTGATAGGCAGAACGTCCAAGGTGCCGGATTCGGCGAAGACCTCCGTCTGGGCTGGAGTCGTTGCACTTGATGCCACGGGTGCCAAAACGACCATCAAGGCATCGCCTTGTAGCTCTGCCCGGTAGGCCGTCGCCTGTTTGAGATTCAAAACCACACGCGAACGTCCATCAGCCTGAACAACGTTCACTGATTTTAGGTTGCCTTGATTAATTTCGACGAGAGACTTTCCCATCGCATTGGATGTGCCCGGAAAATCAAGCGCGATGCGAGCTGGCGATTGCGTCGCGAACCCGGTCGGCAGCGCCGGGAGCGGTTGCGTAAAATCGATTCGCAAGACCTCCGCTCCGCCTTGCAGCGATCCAGTAACGGACTTAATAGCACCTTGTGCAAATGCGAAGGAGGAAGCAAGTGCAGCAGCAGTCGCGAGCACAAAACCTCGAATCAGGTTCTTCATTTTAAAATTCTTCCGCTTCATTTGGTGACCCCCTCTTGCAGCTCAAGCGATGCCGTGCGCTCTATCCAGTCGCCTGTGGCGTCTTGCACGATTTCACGCATCTGTACAGCAGTTTCTGTGATTTTTGTGATGCGCCCATAATTGGGGCCCAGATATTCACCAAGCCCCACCTGGTAAAGCAAATTGTCGACCTTCAGCAAGGCAGTCGGCTTTCCGGCCTTCATCAAACTCCCCACCATAGCCATTGCGTCGAGAGGATACGCTTCCAGCGGCTCCTTGCGACGGGCCAACTCAGGCGCGATCAACGCCGCATTGGATGCCACTTGCGCCGAATCTCGACGCAAGGCTTGGGTCAGACGTTGCAGGCTGAATGGCTCAAGTTCGCCTTGAACTGCATATTGTTGCGGCTGGAACTGCTTGGGTTCCGTGATCGGCGTGACATGGGGCTGTGCTTGCGCGCGTTCCTGCGCCATCCAATCCCTCAGTTCCGCCTCGCCAGACGAATCGCACCCCAGAAGGAGTGCTACTGCAACACCCAAAACAGCGGCATGACTTAGCTTCATTTCGGCGCCCCCTGAACTGCCTTGCGCTGTGCTTCAATTTCATCCGCATCCAAATAGCGGAAGGTGCGCGCGGTTGCATCCATGATCAGGTTCGGACCGCCTTTGTCTCCGGCAGTAATTGCTATTTCGTTAAGTGTCACGATTCGAGACAGATTAGCGATATCGGCAGCAAAAGCGCCCATATCGTGGTATTTTCCAGTGACGCGAACAGCGATTGGAAGTTCTGCATAATAGTCGCGAACGATCACTTGCCCTGGACGGAAGAGCTCGAACTGCAGACTTCTCCCGATACCCGCTTGGTTAATATCAGAGAGCAAGGCAGCCATTTCCGCTTTACTTGGCAACTGCTTCTCGAGCTGTATCACGTATTGTTGAATCTGTTCGCGCTGCTTCTTGAGCAAATCCAGACTAACTGCTTTGTTCAGTTTGGTCTGATAATCTTGACGCAGTGTCACTTCTGTGGCGCGCTCAGCGTCAAGTGCGTCACGATAGTCCGTAAGCTTAACGTACCATAGAGCAACGACTACAGCAGCAACAATAAAAATGCATAGCAGATAGCGTGGCAACGGCGGCCAAAGGGAAGGATCTCTGGTATCGAGATTGCGAAACTGACGCTGCAAGGTTTCTTGCAGGGCCGCGGTATCTATGGAGTTTTTTTGCTTTTTGGCCATGGCTCAGTTTCCGGCCGGAGGCACACTTATAGCGTCGCCTTCGGTTTTCTTTGCATCGCTAGACCGCTTCAAAGTGAACTGCAAATTGAACGCGGATACGCGCCGCTCATCACGCGGAGTCAATGCAACCTTGGCAGCCGTAATCTCCACCAATTCGGGCTTGGAAAGCCATGGCGTGTTATTGGAAAGATTACGCAACAACTCGGACACACGTTCGTTCGACTGCGCCATGCCCTGCATTGCTATTTGTTGGTTGGTTTGCTTCAATGACGTGACATATACACCATCGGGCAATTGCTTGACCAGTTCACTCAGCAAATGCACGGGAAGATTTCGGTCGGCCTGCAAATCTTCTACCGCTTTCTGCCTTGCGCGCAGCGAAGCGATTTCTTCCTCAATACCGGCAATTTCTTTGATCTGACTTTCAAGCACCTTGATTTCACTCTGCAGAAAGCCGTTTCTGGCTTGCTGCTGCTCAATCATCATTTGAAACCACCAATAGATGAGGCCAGCAATCAGCAAACCCACGAGAAAAGAGGCAAACATGGTTGCCTGGAATGCCTCGCGACGGCGCTTGCGCGCCACTTCGCGATGCGGGAGCAGATTGATGAGAATCACTGCATGAACCTCCGCATCGCAAGGCCACAGGACGTCAGATAGGACGGCGCCTCCCGAACCATCTTCTTGATGCGCACATTGCTGGACATTTCCATACCCTCAAACGGATTGACGATGCTGCACGGAAAACCTGTGTGCTGCGTCACCGCCTCCGGCAGACCCTGCAAGGGGGAAGATCCCCCTGCCAGAAGGATTCGGTCGACTCGGTTGTGTGGCGTACTGGTGAAGAAAAACTGCAATGCACGCCCGATTTCCTGCGCCATGCTCTCAACAAAAGGCCGCAGGACTGCGCTTGCGTAGTCTTCAGGCAAGTCACCACTGCGCTTCTTGTTTTCGGCTTCCTCCACTGAGAACCCATACTGTCTGACGATGAGTTGCGAAAGCTGAGCACCACCAAAAGCCTGATCTCGGTCGTACAGAACTTCGTCATTGCGAATGACCTGCATGCTCGTCGTCAAGGCGCCCACTTCGAAAAGAGCCACCATGGAATCGACGCCTTTGTTGGGCAACGCCTCAATGAGACGACTGGCCGCCAAGCGCGAAGCATACGACTCGACATCCAGGATGACCGCCTTCAACCCGGCGGCTTCTGCCAGGCCCTGACGGTCTTGAACTTTTTCTCGACGCGACGCAGCAATCAACACGTCGACGTCGCCCGGAGCATTCTTGCTCGGGCCGATAACGCAGAAATCGAGACTTACCTCGTCAAGCGAGAAGGGAATGTACTGGTTGGCTTCTGACTCAACCTGTACCTCAAGCTCCTGATCGCTCATGCCGGCAGGCAGGGAAATTTTCTTGGTGATGACGGCGGACGGCGGTAACGCCAGCGCAACCTGCTTGGTGCGTGTTCCGCTCTTCTTCACCACGCGCTTGAGGGCATCGGCAACTTCGTCAAACTTCTCGATGTTGCCATCCGTGATCCAGCCGCGCTCAAGGGGCTCGATCGCACAGCGCTCAAGAACCCAGGCACCCGATTTGTCACGCCCTAGCTCCACCAACTTGACGCTGGAAGAGCTGATGTCAATGCCCAGCAGCGGCGCAGACTGGCGACCGAACAAGGAACCCGTAGAGATCAAGATGCCCCCTTGTAGTTGTGAATGTGAGACAACAAAACTTCACATTTCACATGAATGCTAGCAGTAAGATACTTCTCCGGCAAAGAGTTTTCCGGATGTCGCAACTTCAGAGCGTTGTCAAAAGCAGACGGATCAGCGTGCTGAGCTGCTTGGCCGAAACTGCTTTTTCCTGGCAGATACACAAAACCTCCCTCCACCGGTTTGCAATGCGCGCCATCGCGCTTGGCCGGATTTTTATAATGCCGGCTCATTTCATGCCGGAGCGATATGCCGCCGTCCATCCCCAAAGACCCCTCGTCCCCGAAGCCAAAAGTGGCCTCATCGCCTTCTTCACCTTGGTGGAAGTGGCCTCTGCGCATTCTGATGTGGCTGCTCGGTCTGGCTGCGGCGGGCGCTCTGGCCTTGGCCCTGGTGATAGCAGTTGCCTTGGCTTTTGCCTATCCCAATCTTCCCGATATCTCCGACTTGGCGGACTATCGCCCCAAGCTTCCGTTGCGCGTGTACTCCTCTGAGGGTGCACTGCTCGGTGAATTCGGGGAAGAGCGTCGCAACCTCACCCCGATCGCCGAGATCCCCAAAGTGATGAAGGATGCTGTTCTGGCCATTGAAGACACGCGCTTCTTCGAGCACGGTGGCGTGGACTACAAAGGCATGCTTCGCGCGATGCTGGCCAACCTGGGACGGATCAAAAGCCAAGGCGCCTCCACGATCACCATGCAGGTGGCACGCAACGTATATTTGTCGTCCGAAAAGACATTTACCCGCAAGATTTACGAAATATTACTTACTTTCAAACTTGAGCATCTGCTTTCGAAGAATCAGATTCTCGAGGTCTACATGAATCAGATTTACCTGGGCAACCGCGCATATGGATTTGCGGCGGCCTCGGAAGCCTACTTTGGCAAGCCTCTGAAATCAATTTCCGTTGCAGAGGCCGCCATGCTCGCCGGTTTGCCCAAAGCGCCTTCGACCTACAACCCCATCAGCAACCCCAAGCGGGCCCGCATTCGCCAGCAGTACATCATCGACCGCATGGAGGAAAACGGATTCATCACCTCGGCCGAGGCTGCTGCGGCGCGCAAGGAATCCATCCACATTCACACTGGGCAAGACAGCACCCGCGTGCATGCAGAGTTCGTGGCGGAGATGGCCCGCCAACTCATTTTTGCGCAGTACGGTGCCGAGGCGTACACACGCGGCCTGAATGTTTACACCACACTGAGCGCCAGCGACCAGGATGCGGCCTATAGCGCTCTGCGCCGCGGCATCATGAACTTTGAGCGGCGCCAGCACTACCGCGGACCCGAGCAGTTCGTCGAGCTTCCCACAGACCCTAAAGAGATTGACGACGCCATTGACGACGCACTGGCCGACCATCCGGACAATGGCGACGTGCTTTCAGCGGTGGTACTTGAAGTGAACAAGCGCACGCTGATTGCCGTTCGCGGCAATGGAGACACCATTGAGATCTCCGGCGATGGATTGAAGCCGATCCAGTCGGGTCTGAGCGACAAGGCACCTCCTAACATCAAGCTGCGGCGGGGCGCCGTCATCCGCGTAGCGCGCACCGACAAGGACGGCTGGGAAGTGACCCAGTTGCCTGAAGTGGAAGGCGCGTTCGTTGCGCTTGATCCGCGCAGCGGCGCCATCAAGGCACTGGTGGGGGGGTTTGACTTCAACAAGAACAAGTTCAACCACGTGACGCAGGCTTGGCGCCAGCCAGGGTCTAGCTTCAAGCCCTTTATCTATTCCGCAGCGCTGGAAAAGGGCTTCACACCGGCCACCGTGATCAACGACGGGCCCTTGTTCTTCGATTCCGGGTTCACCGGCGGCCAACCGTGGGAGCCCAAAAATTACGACGGAAAATTTGACGGCCCGATGACCATGCGGTCTGCTTTGGCGCGCTCGAAAAATATGGTGTCCATCCGCATTCTTCAGGCGATCGGTCCGCGCTATGGACAGGAATGGGCCGCGCGCTTCGGCTTTGATGCAGAAAAGCACCCAGCCTATCTGACCATGGCCCTTGGAGCGGGTTCGGTGACGCCCATGCAGATGGCGGTCGCGTACTCGGTTTTTGCCAATGGCGGTTTTCGTGTCAATCCCTGGCTCATTTCCAAGGTGACAGACTTCAAGGGTCGGACCATTTCAGAAACCACTCCGGTTCCCACAGAGCAGAACCCGCGCGCCATCGACGCCCGCAATGCCTTCATCATGGACAGTTTGCTGCAGGAGGTCACGCGATCAGGCACGGCAGCACGCGCCCAAGCCACCTTGAAGCGCCCAGACCTGTATGGCAAAACCGGTACCACCAACGACGCTTGGGACGCCTGGTTCGCTGGCTTCCAGCCCACTGTCGCAGGCATTACCTGGATAGGTTACGACACCCCACGGAACCTGGGTAGCCGCGAAACGGGCGGCGGTCTCAGCCTGCCAGTGTGGATCAGCTTTATGGAAAGGGCTCTCAAAGGGGTCCCGGTCATGGAGCCCACCGTGCCCGCAGGCGTGGTCAATGTCGGAGGCGAATGGTTCTACGACGAATATGCCCGCAATGCCGGCGTAGCAAGCGTGGGGCTTGAAGATCGCGGCACGGGGCCCGGCGCGGCGCCGCAGGAGGCGCCAGCGCCCGAGGAGCGCAACAAAATTCTGGATCTGTTCCGCAATTGACGTTTTCGACATATCGGCGCTTCGCGAGGCCGCGCGCAGCGTCGACCTCAAGCGTGAAAACGCAGCACCAGACCCGATTGCTCACTGGCATCGCGGCTAAGCGCAGCAAAGAATTCGCCTGCGCCCTTGGTGTCCTGCCAGGCCAACCCATCGAAGCGGTAGTGGTATCCACCGGAGCGCGATGCCAGCCAGATCTCGTGCAAGGGCCTTTGCTGGTTGACCACGATCTGGCTACCGTTGGCAAACACCAGCGTGATCAGGCCGCCGCTGCGCTGGCTGTCGATGTCGGCATCGGTGGCCTCGTTGATGCGGTCCACACATTGCTCAATGGCCAGCAGCAATTGCTCGGCGCGTTCCGCGTAATCCAGGTCGGTCATTACAATTTCCGCATGTTGATATTGATTGCCCGGCAAATTCTAGTCAGGACGCTAGTCCTTGCTGCCAGCGGGGCGGTGCTCGCCGCCTGCGGGCAGCGCGGACCGCTGTTTCTGCCGACTGAGGCGGCGGCTAGCCAGCGCGCCAGTCTGCCTCAAGCCCTTCTTCCGGCCGCTGTGTCGGCTCCTTTGCCTCGCTCACCTGCCTCTTCGCCGCCATGACCCCCTCCCAGCTTCCCGGCCGCCCGCACATTGCGTACCGCGATGACGACTTGTTCATCGAGGACTGCTCCGTTGCGGACCTGGCCCGCACGCATGGCACACCGTTATTTGCATACTCCACTGCGTCCATGGCGGATGCCTTGCAAGCGTATCGCAGCGGTTTTTCGGGGCGCAAACTCCATGTCTGCTATGCGATGAAGGCCAATTCCTCTCTCGCACTGCTCCAGTTTTTTGCCCGGCAGGGCTGTGGCTTCGATATCGTTTCCGGCGGCGAGCTGGCACGTGTTTTGGCAGCGGGCGGAGACGCTTCCAAGGTAATTTTTTCTGGCGTGGGCAAGACGCGCGCCGAAATGCTTCAGGCGCTGGAGGCCGGCATTTTGTGCTTCAACGTCGAGAGCGAGGCCGAACTTGAAGTTCTGAGCGACGTTGCCTCCCAGAGCGGCCACACGGCGCGCGTGAGCATTCGGGTCAATCCCAACGTGGACCCCAAGACGCATCCCTACATCTCCACCGGGCTCAAGGGCAACAAATTTGGCGTCGCGCACGAACGGACCCTGGCGACGTACCGGCGCGCTGCGCAGTTGCCGGGCCTGCATGTGACCGGCATTGACTTCCATATCGGCTCGCAGATCACCGAAGCCAGGCCCTATGCCGATGCGGTGGACCGCCTGCTCGATCTGGTGGAGCAGATCGAGGCCGACGGCATTGCCATCGAGCACCTCGATTTCGGCGGTGGCCTGGGCATCGACTACGCTGGCGACACTCCGCCTGCGGCCGACGTACTGTGGCAGGAACTACTGGCGAAGCTCGATGCACGCGGCTTTGGCGATCGCCAATTCATCATCGAGCCCGGACGCTCCTTGGTGGGCAACGCCGGCCTGTGCGTGACGGAGGTGCTGTACCTCAAGCCGGGTGAGGAAAAAAACTTCTGCATCGTCGACGCCGCCATGAACGACTTGCCCCGCCCGGCGATGTACCAAGCTTTTCATGCCATTGTTCCCGTAGAGCGCAGCGTCGCCGAAACGCGTACCTACGACGTCGTCGGCCCGGTGTGTGAAAGCGGCGACTGGCTCGGGCGCGATCGAGAACTGGCGGTGCAAGCAGGTGATCGCCTAGCCGTGCTATCCGCCGGCGCGTACTGCATGTCCATGGCCAGCAACTACAACACCCGTGGGCGGGCCGCCGAGGTGCTGGTGGATGGGGAAAAGGCGCGCCTGATCCGAGTGCGCGAAACCCCGCAAGACATGATGCGCGCCGAGCGCCTGCTGGAAGACTGAGCCTCCGCGCACCAATTTCACCTAAAATTATTGGTGATATAGGCCTCTAGCGCTGACTGGATAATCGCTAGCAGCTATCTTTTCTGAAGTACTGCCACCGGAGCTGCGTGGGCCCGCGCAGGACGCTGCACGCCCAGACTCCGCTTGCGCAGGGCTTGCCAGACGCGCCAGCCCAGCAAGCTGGCCAGAATGGCCCCGTACACCGCCACCTCGGCAAAATTGTGTTTTCCAGCGCGCATCCAGTAGAAGTGCAGGATGGCCAGCCCCGCCACCACATACACGCTTTGGTGCAAGCGACGCCAGCGCGCCGCGCCAAGAGACTTGATGGCGCGGTTAAAAGATGTTGCCGCCATCAGCGCCAGGAGCAGGCCCGCGAGTGAGCCCACCAGAATAAACGGCCGCTTGGCAATGTCCTTGGCGATCTCGGGTGCGTCAAAACCCATGTCGAAGGCGACATAGGACAGCAGGTGCATCAGCGCATAAAACGCCACAAACAAGCCGAACATTCGGCGAAAGCGCGCCAACGCCGGCGTTCCCGTCATCACCCGCAGCGGCGTGACCGCCAACACGATGCACAGAAAACGCAGCGTCCAGTCGCCCAGGCTGCGGATCAGCGCTTCGGCCGGGTTGGCTCCGAGCTGATCGGCCGCAGCAGCATAAAACAGCCACGCAAAGGGCAGCAGGCAAAGAACGAACAACACCGGCTTGGCGGCGCGGTGCATCAGGAGTTTTTTCATGGCAGACGCGAAGTAGGCGAAGAATTGGAGCTTAGAAATTCTTCTTCAGATCCATGCCCGCATACAGTTGGCCGACCTGCGCTTCGTAGCCATTGAACATGAGCGTCTTGCGGCGCTTGGCAAACAAGCCGCCTTCGCCGATGCGCCGCTCAGTGGCCTGGCTCCAGCGCGGATGATCGACTTCGGGGTTCACATTCGAATAGAAACCGTATTCTTGGGCGGCGGCCTTGTTCCATGCAGTGGCCGGCTCCTTGTCGGTAAAGCGAATCTTGACCAGGCTCTTCGCGCTCTTGAAGCCGTATTTCCACGGCACCACGATGCGCACGGGCGCGCCGTTCTGCTTAGGCAAAACCTCGCCGTACATTCCAAAGCTGAGCAGGCTCAAAGGGTGCATGGCTTCGTCCAGGCGCAGGCCTTCCACATAGGGCCATTCCAACACCCGCGAACCGACACCAGGCATGGTGGCTTTGTCGGCCAGCGTCACGAATTCCACATACTTGGCACTGCCCAGCGGCTCAACGCGTTTGATCAGCTCCGACAACGAGTAGCCCACCCACGGAATGACCATGGACCAGCCTTCAACGCAGCGCAGGCGGTAGATACGATCTTCCTGTGCCGAGAGCTTCAGCAGATCGTCAAGGCCGAATTTTCCCGGCTTTTTCACCAGGCCTTCTACCTCCACCGTCCAGGGCGTGGTCTTCAGGGTCCCGGCGTTGCGCGCTGGATCGGCCTTGTCGGTACCGAACTCATAGAAGTTGTTGTAGCTCGTGGCGTCTTCGTACGATGTGAGCTTTTCCATGGTCATGACGCCCGGCACTTTGGAGGGGACCCCCGCCAAAGGCGCCAGCTTGCCTGCGCGCTCGGCAGGGGCCGCCAGGGCATTGCGCCCCGCCCAAACGGCAAGCGTTCCACCCGCCGCACCCGCAGCCGCCAGGCGCAACAGATTTCGCCGATCTTCGTAGACCGCTTGCGAGGTGATTTCTGAACCCAGGGCATGAACAAAGCCGTTGTCGCGGCGAAAAAAATGCATGGCGAAACTCCTGTTGGCAGAAATGGGAACCATTTCTTGTCTGAGTTCGACGCTATGCAAGGACCACGGCGCCGGAGCTCAATTTTCAATGAACTTATGGACTAGTTCGCAGGACAGGCCGCCAAGGTTACAACCCGGCGGACATTTTTTCGTGTCAGCGTGCGCCGAGAACGGCGCTGGCCCGCCACGTATTGGCAATACGCGGCCGGGCTGGTTTTAGATTCAAAGTTCGCCGTAGCTGTGCAAACCGCTGAGGAACATGTTGACCCCCAGGAAGGCAAAGGTGGTGACCACCAGGCCCACCAGCGCCCACCAGGCCGACACCGTGCCGCGCAGGCCCTTCATCATGCGCATGTGCAGCCAGGCGGCGTAGTTGAGCCAGACGATGAGCGCCCAGGTTTCCTTGGGATCCCAGCTCCAGTAGCCACCCCAGGCTTCGGCCGCCCACAGCGCACCCAGTACCGTCGCAATGGTGAAGAAGGCAAAGCCCACCGCAATCGCCTTGTACATCAGGTCGTCGAGCAGTTCGAGCGGCGGCAGCTTGGCAGCGATGCGGCGGCGGCCAAACAAAATACCGCCCACCGCCAGCGTGGACACGCCGAAATACACCATCCAGAAGCTGAGGTTGCTCTGCCCCGCGCCTTGGCGGAAGACCAGGGGCTCAAAGCACAGCACCAGGCCCAGTACGCCCAGCGGCGCAAGTTTGGTCCAGCGCGTTTCCCCCGCTTGTTGCTTGATCAAATAGGCAAACGCCACCATGGCCGAGAGGGCAAAAGTACCGTAACCAATGAAGTTGGCCGGCACGTGCAGCTTCATCCACCAGCTCTTGAGCGCCGGCACCAGCGGCTGAATCTCCTGCGCCTCGCGCGCCACCGTGTACCAAAGCAAAAATCCCACAGCGGCGCTGACCACAAGCAGTACGAAAGCGCCGAGTGCGCGCGTGTTGTAGTGCTGCTCGTAATACAGGTAGAACAGCGCGGTGATCCAGCAGAACAGCACAAACACTTCATAGAGGTTGCTGACCGGGATATGGCCCACGTCCACACCCACCAGATAGCTTTCGTACCAGCGCACCATGGTGCCGATCAGCGCCATGCCCACCGCCACCCACGCCAGGCGCGAGCCGATCATCGAAAGCGTGGCACCCTCGCCGCGCGAGGCCATGCCGAGCCAGTAGAAGGTGGTGCTCATGAAGAACAGCACGCACATCCACAAAATCGCCGACTGGCTGGAGAGGAAGTATTTGAGCCAGAACACCGATTCGGCCCGCGCCAATTGCCCCTGGCCGTCAACCTGGTAGGACGCAATGGCGAGCAAGGCTGCAGCAGCCACCACCAGCATCAGCGTGCGCAGCGGCCGCCAAAACCAGCCCAGCGCCACCAGCGAAGGAACCGCCGCCAGCAGGATGCCTTTTTCGTACACATCCATGTAGGCTGCGTAGCGCTGGAAGGCAAACAAAGCGCCAGCGGCGACGATCGCGGCAAACAACCAGTCAAACCAGTTGCGCCTAGAAAACATGCCCTCATTGAGGGAAATCGTCGCATTCGACGCGGTGCTTGTGGCCGTATTCATGCCTTGCCTCCTGTGGGGGCTACCCCAATGAGTTTGTCCGTGAGCTGAGCGAACTCTCGGTCGCCGTCCATGGTCTTGCGGTTCGTCGAGAGGGCCATCATGGCCCGGCTGCCCGCGCCATCAGGCACGAGCCACACCCAAACGCGGCGTTCGCGGATGTAGAGCATGGAGAAAACGCCCAGAATCAGCAAGGCGCAGCCCAAATAGACCACTTTCTTGCCTGGGGCACGCGCCACCTGGAAAACGCTGGCCTGCACCTGCGTGAAATCCTTAAGGGCAAATACGAGCGGCGCCGGGTAGGCCTGCACGTCGCTGAGCGCCATCACCGACTGCGTCATAAAGCCCAGCGTGCTGGCGTCGGACTTGAGCGGAGCCAAGCCGACACGCTCACGCGTAATCTGCGCCAGCTCGAACAAGGTGCCGTTGAGAATGCGCACCAGCACCTCGCCAGCCCGCGCGCGCTCGGCCTCGGGCACGTTGTCCTCCATGAACTGCGCAATGGCGGGCAGCCCGCCGTCGAACTTTCCATTCACCATGCCCTGCGGCGCGCCGGAGCCGGCAAACAAGCCCAGCGCGCGCTCGGCGGACTGCTGCAGCTGAGCCGCCAGTTCGGTGCGGCCCGGCTCCACGGCCTGCTTGACGTAGCGCGCTACCGCAGCCTCGCGGGCTTTCGGGTCTGCAAGGGCCTGGCGCAGGCGAACGAACCCGTCGAGGCTGCCGCTGTCGTCTGCTGGAGCGCGCAAATACCGGAACGGCTCAGACGGGTTCTCGCGCACACCCAGCAAAAATACCGGAACGCCGCCTTCACCCAGGTCCACCGGCAGCATGTAGTTGTTGTATTCACGCGCCTGGCCCGATGCGTCGCGCAGCTTGTAGCCAATGCTCGGGCCTACGTTGCGCAGCTCTTTGGACTTGACCGTGTTGTTGGCCGCGCCCAGGTGCGAATCGAGCGTACTGCGCAGATTCACCTTGCGCACATCGGCGCCGGAACCGCTGCCCTCGCCGCCGAAATTTTCGACATTGATGGTGCGCAGGCCCGTGAATTCCAGCGTCAGCGCGCGTTCGCCGGCGCCTTCGACGATCTGCGACTTGCCCCCGATGACGCCGTCAATCTCGAACGGCTTGCCCCCGATGCCCAGCGGCAGGGCCGTCAATTTGACGCGCGAGCCTCCATCATCGAAGCTCGATTGGTAGATCTCGATGCCCTTGAAGTTGGCCGGGTGGTTCACTTCGATGCGCGTCGGAGTCGCCTCCCCGGTCTCGCGGTCGTGCAGCACGACGTCGCTGGCAAACAGCTTGGGCATGCCCGTGGAATAGTATTCAACAACGAATTTTTTCAGCTCCAGCGAAAACGGAAGCGGCTGCAGCAGGATGCCGTCGGACTGGCTCAGAATCGCCGTGCTGGCCTGCGTGCCCTCGGTCACCACCAGGTTGCCGCGGTAGGCCGGGTTGCGATCGCTCAGCCAATGCTTCGGGCTGACCTCGGAGATCAACCCGCCACCCGCGTAGGGTGCTTTTCCGCCCAGCCACATCTGCGCACGCACGATCATGTCGCCATCCAGCAAGCCACCTAGACACACCAGCACGATGGCGCTGTGTGCGGCGATGTAGCCGACTTTGTTGGCCGCGCCTGCCTTGGCCGCCACCATCCAGCCGGTACCGGGGCCGGCAGCGGTGTCGCGCTGCTGCAGCTTCACTTTCCAGCCACCGCCCGAGAGCATGCCGCCAATGCGCCGGGCTTCCGCGGCGCTGTCGCCGGTGAGATGTGCTTCAGCCTTGTGGTGGAAGGAGCGCAGGTTCTGTTCCCGGATGTTTTCCTTGTAGGTCTTGAGGTCCGTGATGATCTTGGGCGTGTTGCGGGCAATACACAGCGACGTGCTGGTCACCAAAAACGCCAGAATCAGCAAAAACCACCACGCGCTATAGACCGCATTGAGCTGCAGCGCAAGAAACGCCTCGGCCCAGAAAGGCCCGAACTGGTTGACATAGTTGACGATCGGCTCGTGTTGCTTGAGCACGGTGCCAATGACCGAGGCAATGCAGATGACCGTCAGCAGTGCAATCGCAAAGCGCATCGACGAGAGCAGCTCAACGGCGCGGCGCAGCGGCTGCGGCGCGCTCTGGATGCGAACGCCTTGGGTGATATCAGACATGAGAGGGGGAGTATGCAGCGCCAAGTGAAAACGGGCGGACCCACCGTAGAGATGGACCCGCCCGCATTGGGGTTAGTTGCCTGCCAATGGTTCCCGGCGCGCGGCTGGGAACCAATTTAATTTAGCGCAGGCCCGCAATGTAATCAGAGACAGCGCGAATTTCACGGTCATTGAGCTTCGCGGCCACGCCGGTCATCTGCGCGCTATTCGTGCGTACGCCGTCGCGGAAGGCCTTGAGCTGGACAGCGGTGTAGTCCGCATGCTGCCCCGACAGGCGCGGATACTGCGACGGGATGCCGGCGCCGTTGGGGCTGTGGCAGGCCGCGCAGGCGGCGATATTGCGATCGGCAATGCCGCCGCGGTAGATGCGCTCGCCCAGGCTCACCAGGTCTTTGTCCTTGGCGAAGCCTTCCTTGGCGGGCTTGGAAGCGAGCCACCAGCCAACGTTCTTCATGTCCTCATCGGACAGCATGGAGGCAAAGCCCTGCATGATGGCGCTGGCGCGCTTGCCCGACTTGAATTCTTGCAACTGCTTGACCAGGTACTCCGGGTGCTGCTGCGCCAATTTGGGGTTCTCGGGAATCATCGAGTTGCCGTCCGCCGCGTGGCAGGCCACGCAGACCTGCGAAAAGCTCGCTTCGCCCTTGGCCAGGTCGAGCTTGGCAGCCGGTGCCGGTGCCGGTGCCGCCGCATGGGTTGCTGCTGGGGCTTCTGCCGCGGCCGCGGGTGCAGGCGCCGGTGCATCGGCCGCCAGGGCTGGAAGAGCGGGGGCTGCCAGCGCGGCAGCCATGAACAGGGAGGCGAGCATCTTCATGACGGGGGACTTTGTTAGGTGGCGCGAAACCCGGCAATTCTACAATGCCGCTCCAACCCCACCGGCGCCCTTCATGACCGTTTCTGATCCTGCACAAAGTGTTGGCACCTTTCCGCCCACCGCCGACGCCAAGAGTGCGATGGGCTGGATGCACACCGCCCGCTTCCTGACAACCGCAGCCCAACTGCACCAACTGCCCACGGTGGAGTTCCCCGAAATCGCATTCGTCGGGCGCTCCAATGCGGGCAAATCCTCGTGCATCAACACGCTCACGCAGCAAAAGCAGCTCGCCTTTGCCTCCAAAAAACCGGGGCGTACCCAGCACATCAACCTGTTCTCGCTCGGGCGCCAGAACACCACCGATGCGGTGCTCGCCGACCTGCCCGGCTATGGCTACGCAGCGGTGTCGCGCTCTGACAAGATGCGCTGGCAACAGGTGATGGTCAACTACCTGGTGCACCGGGAGAGCCTCACCGGCATCGTGCTGCTGTGCGACCCGCGCCTGGGCCTCACGGGCCTGGACGAAGCGCTGCTGGAAGTCGTCCGCCCGCGCGTCGAAGACGGTCTGAAGTTTCTGGTGCTGCTGACCAAGGCCGACAAGCTCACCCGCGCCGAGCAAACCAAAGCGCTGTCGATTGCGCGACTGCAAACCGGCGGCGGCGAGGTGAGGATGTTCTCTGCGCTGAAAAAGCAAGGCGTGGACGAGGCCGCGCTGCTGCTGTGGCAGTGGGCGCACCCGCAGGCCGAGGCCGGCGCAGTGACTCCTACCGCCCCCGCAGACTGAGCGCCAAAAATTTTGATCAAAATTGGGCTCCAGCGCTTATCCCATAAGCTCTAGCAGCTCATCTATCAGGAGCATTTGTGGTCTCTACGCGCAGCATTTCCCTGCCCCACGGCATCACGCTTGATGGCCGCGTCTGCGGCGATCCGGCGCGCCCGGTGCTCCTGTTTCTGCACGGTTTTCCCGAGGGCGCCTTCATCTGGGACGCGCAGTTGGCGCATTTCTCCCGCCCCGAGCACGGCGGCTACTACTGCGTAGCGCCCTATTTGCGTGGTTTTGGTGCCTCCAGCAGCCCGCTGGACGCCGAAGCCTACCGCCCGCGCCATCTGGTGCAAGACATTGATGCGCTGATCGCGGCCCTGTGCCCGGGCGGCGCGGTGGAATGCCTCGTCGCGCACGACTGGGGCGGCGCCGTGGCCTGGAACCTGGCCAACCAACAGCCCGAGCGCATGCGGCGACTGATGATCATCAATTCGCCCCACCCCGGCGCGTTTGTGCGGGAACTGCAGAGAAACGCTGCCCAGCAAGCGGCCAGCCAGTACATGCATTTCCTGCGCCGTGACGATGCCGAAACATTGCTCGCCGAGGGCAACTTCCATCGCCTGTTCGGTTTTTTCAGCAACACCGCAAGCGAGCCGCCGGCCTGGCTCACAGAAGAAGAGCGCGCAAAATACCACGCCCTGTGGCAGCAGGGCCTGCACGGCGCCTGCAACTACTACCGCGCCACGCCCTTGCGCCCGCCGCGCGCCGGCGATAAGGGTGCGCAGACGGTGCAGATGCCGGACAGCATGTGCACCATCAACCTGCCAACGCGGGTGCTCTGGGGCAGCGATGACTTCGCCTTGCTGCCCAGTCTTCTGCAGGGGCTGGAGGCTTGGATTCCGGATTTGGACATCCGCCAGATTCCCAACGCCTCGCACTGGCTGGTGCACGAGCAGCCGGAGCGCGTGAATGCAGAGTTGGCGGATTTCTTGCAATCAAAATAATAGCTTCAAACGCTTACTGAATAAGCGCTAGTGGCCTATTTGACTCTCAGTACAGGCCCGGTTCACCCTCGGGCCGCGTCTTGAAGCGTTTGTGCACCCAGTAGTACTGGCCGGGCTCGGGCGCCACCCATTCCTCCAGCCGGCGGTTCATCTCGGCCGTGTCGGCCTCCAGATCGTCCGTCGGGTAATGCTCCCACGCCGGGGTGATCTCGGCCACATAGCCGCCGGGCACCAGCCGAGTCGCCATGCCGATGACCTTGGCGCGCCCCAGCCGGGCAAAACGGGACAGTGAGGGCACGGTGGCGGCGGGCACCCCGAAGAAGGGGACAAAAAGCGAGTCGTTGCGGCCGAAATCCATGTCAGCGAGCAGGTACAGCAGACCGCCCTTGCGTAGATTCGACAAAATCGGCTTCACGCCATCCTTGCGGTTGAGCATGCGCACGTCGCCAAAACGCTGGCGGCCATTGCGAAACCAGGCATCCACGGCCGGATCGGGGTGCGTCGAGAAGATGGAGGTAAAAGCGCGCGGCGTGTGCAAGGTCAGCGCCGAGCCGCCCGCGTCCATGCCGTAGAAATGCGGCGCGAAGATGATGGTGGGCGCATCGCCCTCCAGCTCCTCCAGCGCTCCCGTCAGCTGCACCCGCTTGAGCACCGTCTCGCGCGGGGCAAACCACAGCCAGCTGCGGTCCAGCCACGACTGGCAGAACGCTACAAAGCTCTGGCGCGCCCAACGCCGGCGCGTGCGCACCTCTTCGTGCGGAAAACACAGTTCCAGGTTGCGCAGCGCGACCCGCCGGCGCGGCGCTGCCAGCACAAACAGCACCTCGCCAATCAGCCAGCCCAGCGCGCGCAGCAGCGGCAGCGGCACATGGGCCAGAAGGCGCATCAACGCCACCCCCATCCTTCCGCTCATGCCACTCCCTCCGCCACCGCCGACATTTGCCTGCGCGGGCGCTTGTAGCGCGCGTAGCCCCACAGGTACTGCTCGGGGCACTGACGAATCGCGTGCTCCATGGCGCGGTTGATCTGCGTGGCGGCGAGCACCGCGTCGTCCGCCAGCGTGGCATCGAGGCGTTCGAAATGCGTCACGAAACCCCGGCCCTTGGGCAGACGCTCGCAATAAACGATCAGCACCTGCGCGCCGGTCTGCTGCGCCAGGCGCGCGGCCAGCGTCATGGTGTAGGCGTCGTGCCCGAAGAACGGCGCCCACACACCCAGCCCATCGGGCGGTACCTGGTCGGGCAGCAGGCCCACAGCTTCGCCCCGGCGCAGCGCCTTGATCATCAGGCGCACTCCGGTCAGCGTGGTGGGCACGGCCTGCATGGCCGGGCGGTTGCGCGCGGTTTCCATCATGCGGGCCAGCCAGGCTTGCCGGGCGGGACGGTAGAGCACCGTAATGGGCCCATACAGATCGCCCCAGCGGCGCGCGGCGTCCTGCGCGCAAAGTTCGAAGCCGCCCAGGTGCGGGCTCAAATAGATCACGCCCCGCCCTGCCGCATAGGCCTCGGCCACCAGGCCCTCGTTGACCAGTGCGCAGTCCGGCACGGCACCAAACCAGAGGCGCGGAATTTCGGCCACCGTGCGCCCGGCCTGTGCCACCGCGGCGCGCACCTCGGCAAAGCGGTAGCCCGCCCGCGCAGCGTTGGCGAGGAAGCGGCGCCGGTAGGTCGGCGATGCCAGAAAGGCCAGCCAACCAAGCAAGGCGCCCAGAACATGCATGACGCGCAAAGGGATATGGGCCAGAAGGCGAACCAGAAGAGGCATTAAAATGACGGGGTCGCTGAGTTAAATGAGCAACTTGCAGAGCGACGTTAAACAAAACTGCTAAAGCGTTCGCCAGAGCTTCCAAGGCTTCGGGCAACGCCCCACAAGCCAGCATAGGAGTTTATTCAAATGGCGAACGACTTTCTCTTTACTTCCGAATCCGTCTCCGAAGGCCACCCCGACAAGGTGTCCGACCAGATCTCGGACGCAATCCTCGACGCCATTCTTGCGCAAGACCCCAACGCCCGCGTAGCCGCCGAAACGCTTTGCAATACCGGCCTCGTGGTGCTGGCGGGCGAGATTACGGCCAAGCCGGGCGTCAATGTCGACTACATCCAGGTGGCGCGCGACACCATCAAGCGCATCGGCTACGACAACACCGAATACGGCATTGATTACAAAGGCTGCGCGGTGCTTGTCGCTTACGACAAGCAGAGCATCGACATCGCCCAGGGCGTGGACCATGCATCAGACGACCACCTGAACACCGGCGCCGGCGACCAGGGCCTGATGTTTGGCTACGCCTGCGACGAAACGTCCGACCTGATGCCCGCGCCCATCTACTACGCGCACCGCCTTGTCGAGCGCCAGGCGCAACTGCGCAAGGACGGGCGCCTGCCCTTTTTGCGCCCCGACGCCAAGAGCCAGGTCACGCTGCGTTACGTGGACGGCAAGCCGCACAGCATCGACACCGTGGTGCTCTCGACCCAGCATGCGCCCGAGATGAGCCTGGGCGACAAGATGAAGCCCGAGTTCTACGAGGCGATCCGCGAAGAAATCATCCGCCCCGTGCTGCCGACCGAATGGCTCACGGCGGATACCAAGTACCTCATCAACCCCACCGGCCGCTTCGTCATCGGCGGCCCGCAGGGCGACTGTGGCCTCACCGGCCGCAAGATCATCGTCGACACCTACGGCGGCGCCTGCCCGCACGGCGGCGGTGCCTTCAGCGGCAAGGACCCCACCAAAGTGGACCGCAGCGCGGCCTATGCTGCCCGCTACGTGGCCAAGAACATCGTCGCCGCGGGCTTGGCACGCCAGTGCCAGATCCAGGTGGCCTACGCCATCGGCGTGGCCCACCCCATGAACGTGACGATCTACACCGAAGGCACCGGCGTGATCCCCGACGACCAGTTGGCCAAGCTGGTGCAGGAGCACTTCGACCTGCGTCCCAAGGGCATCATCCAGATGCTCGACCTGCTGCGCCCCATCTACGAGAAAACCGCCGCCTACGGCCACTTCGGCCGCGACGAACCCCAGTTCACGTGGGAGCGCACCGACAAAGCCCAAGCGCTGCGTGCAGCGGCTGGCCTGTAGGGCCAGCATTTGCGCAGCAAATCTTGGGCTTTGGGGCGAAGCTCATAGGGCGCAGCCATGTGAGCGCAGACCACAAAGCCGCAGCCTTGCGAGCAGCGGCCGGGCTGTAAGCCCGCTGCGCGAAAACGCAGTTTTCCGACCCGTCCTACACCAGCACCGTCCTCCTTCCCACGGCGCGTGGCAGGGCGTCCGTCTACCTTTACAGACATGCCGCGCCACGCAGTGCGCGGAGTCCTTCAAGGGGAACGATATGCTCAAGTACGCCATCATTTTTGCCATCGTCTCGCTGATTGCCGGCGCCCTGGGCTTTACCGGGGTTGCGGCGGGCGCAGCCGGTATCGCCAAAATTCTGTTCTTTATCTTCTTGGTCATCGCCGTGGTGTTTGTCATTCTGGCGGTACTGGGCATAGGTGCCGCACGCAAGGCGCTTAAGTAAACGACAGCCCCTTCCTGCGTGGAAGGGGTTCAGCCGCCACGGCCTGAATGCTGCGTGGCGAACCTGTCAGCTGGATCAGACCGCCTCTTGCGCCTGCACCACGCAGTTGCGACCACTGGACTTGGCGACGTACAGCGCGGTATCGGCGCGCTTGATCAGCGCATGCGCATCTTCCATATGGTTCCAGGTGGCCACGCCGAAGCTGGCGCTGACATGGCCCACGGCATCGAATGGCACGGTCGCAATGCGGGCGCGCACTGCCTCGGCCATGGCCATCGCCGCACCTTCGGGCGTTTCCTTGAGCAGGATGATGAATTCCTCACCACCGAACCGCGCTGCGCAGTCGGACGAGCGCAGCAACTCGCGCACACGCAGCGCCGTGCTCTTGAGCACGATGTCGCCCGAGTCATGCCCGTAGGTGTCGTTGATGCGCTTGAAGAAGTCGATATCGAACATCACCACCGACAAGCTGCTCTTGTTGATGCGGGTCTCCGCCATCTCGGCCTCCAGGCGTTCAAAGAAGCGGCGGCGGTTGACCAGGTCGGTGAGGAAATCCTTGGTGGCCAGGTCTTCCAGTTTGCGGTTGAGCCGTGCCATGGGCTCGATCACCAGCGACGAGAGCGAGAGATTGAGCGCTACGAACAGCAACACGAAGCTGCCCAGCAACGCAGCCATCACGGTGTAGAAGGTCTGACGCGCCTTCTCCAGTGGGTAGTACATGGGGACCTGCACCACTTGGATGCCCACCGTCTCGTTCATGCTCCAGCCAAAGCCGTTCTTGTCGCCATAGACCTTGCGCATGGTCGCGGGCGCCACCTGCGGCGTGCTGTGGCAAGCCATGCACTGGGTCTGCTTGATGGTGATGGGGCGGGCCACGTACAGGGCCCGGTGCATGCCCTCGCCCACCTCCCCGGTCACTTCTTTCCTGGGGTCGGCGCGCCCTTCACGGAAGTCCTTGATGACACGTTCTTCCCATTCGTTGGCCCGGTCATTCGGGTTCGTGGGATTGAGCACGGC
>JBATPF010000169.1:0-2762 GCA_049291355.1 Giesbergeria sp. | reverse complement strand
AGCCGGGCCTGCACTGCGGCGGGAATGTCACTGCGTTCCGGCGTGAGCAACTCGAAGGCCAAAGCCTGCAAGGCGTCGCCCGCCAGCAAGGCGCCGGCCTGGCCAAACTGCACATGGACCGTGGGCTTGCCGCGGCGCAGCACGTCATTGTCCATGCAGGGCATGTCGTCGTGGACCAGGGAATAGGCGTGGATCAGCTCCACGGCGCATGCGGCGCGCAGCGCCGCTTCGTCGAGTGCAGCGCTGAAGTCGGCATCGCCCTCCCCCGCCACGGCCTCGCGCGCTGCCAGCACCAGGAGCGGGCGCAGGCGTTTGCCACCGCCCTGCACGGCGTAGCGCATGGCCTGGCCCAGGTCCGAGGGCGCGTCCACGCCCACCCAATCCGACAGCGCGGCCTCGGTGCGTACAAGCTGCGCGGTGCTCCAGTCGGCCAGCGCTTGCCCAGGCATGCCGCTCATTCGGCGGTCCAGGGCTGGATCTGGCCAGCGTCCAGCACCTTGATCTGGTCTTGCACGGCTTCCAGGCGCTCGCGGCAAAAAGCCAGCAGCGTGGCGCCGCGCTGGTAGCCGGACAGCAACTGCTCCAGGGGCATCTGCCCCGATTCGATGCGCGCAACCAGTTGCTCCAGCTCTTCCAAGGCGGCTTCGTAGCTGGCGGGTTCGGCGATTTTGATTTTGGCCATGGGCTGGAGAATGCAATCGGGCAGGCGAAGCCATTGATTTTAGGACGAGTGCGCCTTGAGACCCCTCGGCTCGCCCAGCAGGAATACACGCAGCGCGCCTGCGGACATTGGCATGCGGCCCAATAACCCCACCACCTATAATCCCATTCGCTCTCCCAACCGGCACTCTGCCGGTTTATTTTTTTACCCGGCCTTTGCACCGAATGGCCGTTTTCTCTTCCTCCCTGTGAGGAGTCTTTAGGTCAGGTCGCCCATGTCTGATTTAAGTCTTCGACTGCAGCCGGCTGCCAGCCAACTACCAGTTTCAAGCTACTTCGATCGCGCGCTCTTCGAGCGCGAGATGGCTACGCTGTTCCAGCGCGGGCCGCGTTACGTGGGGCACCAGCTCAGCGTGCCGCAAGCGGGCGACTACCACGCCCTGCCGCAAGAGGCCGAAGGCCGGGCGCTGGTGCGCGCGCCCGGCGGCCAGGTGGAACTCATCTCCAACGTCTGCCGCCATCGCCAGGCCATCATGCTGGGCGGGCGCGGCAGCTTGCAGGAACACGCCAAGGGCAGCGCCGGCGGCAACATCGTCTGCCCGGTGCACCGCTGGACCTACAGCCCCAAGGGCGACCTGCTCGGGGCGCCGCATTTCAAGCACGACCCCTGCCTCAACCTCAAGAACTACCCGCTGCGCGAGTGGAACGGGCTTTTGTTTGAAGACAATGGCTACGACGTGGCGGCCGACCTGGCGCAACTCGGCCCGCGCGCCGACCTCGACTTCACCGGCTTCGCGCTGGACCGCGTGGAACTGCACGAGTGCAACTACAACTGGAAGACCTTCATCGAGGTCTATCTGGAGGACTATCACGTCGGCCCCTTCCACCCGGGCCTGGGCAGTTTCGTCACCTGCGAAGACCTGCGCTGGGAATTCGGCCGCAACCATTCGGTGCAGACCGTGGGCGTGGCCAACGGTCTGGCGCGTGCTGGCAGCCCGGTGTACGAACGCTGGCACAAGGCGCTGCTGGCCTACCGCGGTGGCAAGGCGCCGACGCACGGTGCCATCTGGCTCACGCTGTACCCACACATCATGGTGGAGTGGTACCCGCATGTGCTCACGGTTTCGACACTGCACCCCATCGGGCCCGAGAAGACGCTGAACATGGTGGAATTTTTCTACCCCGAAGAGATCACTGCCTTCGAGCGCGAGTTCGTCGAAGCCCAGCAGGCCGCTTACATGGAAACCTGCATTGAGGACGACGAGATCGGCGAGCGCATGGATGCCGGCCGCAAGGCCCTGTACCTGCGCGGCGACAACGAAGTCGGCCCCTACCAGAGCCCCATGGAGGACGGGATGCAGCATTTCCACGAGTGGTACCGCAAGGCCATGGGAGCAACGCCCTGAGCGGCTGCGCCGCTGAGTCGAATGGGTCCGGTCTGCTCTTATTTGAATAGCTATCAGCGCTCGCTGAATAAGCGCTAGAACCCTATTTCACCTCTATTTTTGGCGCCATGAAAGCTCTATGGATGGTGCTCGCCGCCATGCTGTTTGCCAGCATGAGCGTGTGCGTGAAGTACGCTTCGGTGTACTTCACGTCGGCCGAGCTGGTGTTTTATCGCGGGCTGATCGGCATGGGGCTGATGGCCTGGCTGGCCCGTTCGCGCGGCGTCTCGCTGGCCACGCGGTACCCGCGCATGCATGCCTGGCGCTCGCTGGTAGGAGTGACTTCGTTGGGCGGCTGGTTCTTTGCCATTGCCCATTTGCCGCTCGCTACCGCCATCACGCTCAACTACATGAGCAGCGTATGGATCGCCGCCTTTCTGGTGGGCGGCTCCCTCGTGGCCTGGCGCCCCTCGCCCGCCGCGCCGCGGCCACAGATGCACACCTCGCTGCTGCTGACCGTGGCGGCCGGGTTTGCGGGTGTGGTCATGCTGCTGCGCCCGAGCATCGGCCAGGGGCCCGAGCAGGCGCTGGGCGGCATCGTCGGACTGCTGTCGGGCATGTGCGCGGCGCTCGCCTACATGCAGGTGGTGGCGCTCTCGCGCCTGGGCGAGCCCGAATCGCGCACGGTGTTTTACTTTGCCGTGGGCTCGGTGGTGG
>JBATPF010000168.1:0-12631 GCA_049291355.1 Giesbergeria sp. | reverse complement strand
CACCGACGCCGCCCATCGCGCCGAGCAGACGCGAAAATCAACGCATGAAGATTCAGCTGCTCTCGGACCTGCACCTGGAAGTGCATCCCCACTTTGCACCCGAGCCGGCCGCAGGCGCCAAGGTGCTGGTGCTGGCGGGTGACATTGGCTCCTACCAGACGGGTTCGCTGTTGCAGGGCGATGACTTCGGCCTGGAGCGCTTCTCGCCGCTGCCGCAGTACGCCGGCTGGCCGGTGCCGGTGATCTTCGTTCCTGGCAACCACGAGGTCGACGCACAGGATTTTGACGCCGCGCAGGCGCGTCTGCGGGCCAGCTGCGATCGCCTGGGCCTGATCTGGCTCGAGCGCGAGGTGGCGCTGCTCAGCGGCGTACGTTTTGTCGGCACCACGTTGTGGAGCGATTTCGACGCGCTGGCCGACGACGCAGGCGTGGACGACGCCCGGCGCCTGCAGCTGCGTGAGAAAGCCTTTCGCGCCGCCAACTACTACCTGCGCACCACTGGCGCTACGGTCCGTGGCATGCCGCTGCTGGCGCCGGAGGTGCGTGAGGAATCCCTGCAGTGCCGGGCATGGCTGGCGCAGACCTTGGTCCAGCCGTTTGACGGCCCCACCGTAGCCGTCACGCACTTTGCCCCCAGCCTGCGCAGCGCCGATCCGCGCTATGGCCTGACGCCCGGCACCGCCGGCTTCTGCAATGCGCTCGACCACTTGCTGCCCCATGCGGGGCTGTGGCTTCACGGCCATCTGCATACGGCCATCGATTACACGGCGCAAGGTCTGCGCGCCGATGGCAGCCCCTGGTCGTGCCGGGTTCGGGCCAACCCGCTGGGCTATGCGCGCAAAAACGAACAGGCGTTTTTCGATCCCCTGTGCTGCGTCGAGGCGCGATGAAGTCGGGGCGATCGAGGAACATTGCTACTTATTTGATAGCATCTAACGCTTACTGAATAAACGCTAGAGGCTATTTTTACTTCAATTTTGACGCAGGTTGCCGACGCAATCTTGCCGGCTCGCCTGCCCGTATGATGGTGCAAACGCAGAGGCTCTAGCGCTTGCGTAAGCGACGGCGCCCGTGGGTGTGTCGATTCCTGTCCCCGTTCCTGGAGAAACGCGATGAACATTCTTCTTGCTGTCGACGGCAGCGCCTACACCAAAAAAATGCTCGCTTACCTTGCCGCCCACGACGAACTGCTGGGCAACAAGCACGAGTACAGCGTGATCACCGTGCAAGCCGAACTGCCTGCCAGAGCGCGCGCGGCGCTGGGCAAGGAGGTGGTCGACAAATACTACGCAGACCAGGCCGAAAAGGTGCTGACCCCCGTGTCGAAGTTTCTAGAACGCAAGGGACTGGCAATCAAACGCATTGTCAAGATTGGCCCGGCCGGCGCAACCATCGGCAAAGTCGCCGATGCTGGCAAATACGACCTGCTGGTAATGGGCTCGCACGGCCATGGCGCACTGGCCACGCTGGTGATGGGTTCGGTCACTACGCAGGTGCTGGCCAACAGCCGCGTGCCGGTGCTCATCGTCCGGTAAGCCAGCCACGCAAACTCTCCCTGCTTCGGCAGGGTTTTTTTTGTGAAAGTAGTACCAAATAGTTTCAAAATGACTGATTGGTTTACTTTGATACCAAACGGTTATACAGTCCGCGAGCGCCCATCCTGGCTTGTCATCTGCATCTCATGCAGGAGGAACGACCTATGAAAAAGACGTTGATTGCATTGGCCCTCACCGCAGGCGCGTCCCTAAGTGCCCTGGCCCAGGACATCGTGGACACTGCCGTGAAGGCGGGCAATTTCACGACCCTGGTGGCTGCGGTGCAGGCGGCCGGTCTAGTGGATACGCTCAAAGGGCCAGGCCCGTTCACCGTATTTGCCCCCACCGACGAGGCGTTTGCAAAAATTCCCAAAGCCACGCTTGACGGTCTCCTGGCCGACAAGGCCGCTCTGACCAAGGTGCTGACGTACCACGTGGTCCCTGGCAAGGTGATGGCCAAGGACGTCAAGCCCGGCAAGCTCAAGACGGTGGAAGGTCAGGAGCTGACGGTTTCTACCGACATGGGCGTGATGGTGGACCAGTCCAAAGTGCTCGCCACCGATGTGCTCGCCAGCAACGGCGTGATCCATGCGATCGACACCGTGCTCATGCCCAAGTGAGCCAGGCAGCCTGGTTCTGAGCCTCGCCTAACCCCCAAGGAGAATCCACATGAAAACCGTGTTCAACCGCCGTACCGTCCTGATCGCTGCCGCGCTGGGCGCCAGCACCACATTGCTCCAGGCCTGTGGTGGTGGTGACGATGAGCCGCAACGCACTATCGTGGAGGTTGCGCAAAACACGCCCGACCTCAGCATCCTCGTCGAAGCCGTGGTGGCCGCCGATCTGGTGCCCACCCTGAGCACCGGCACGCTCACGGTGTTTGCGCCCACCAACGCCGCGTTTGCCGCCCTGCTGGCGGAGCTGGGCATCACCAAGGAAGCGCTGCTCGCCGACAAGCCCTTGCTCACCGCCGTGCTGACCTACCATGTGCTTGGCAGCAAGGTCGAGCTTGCCAATGTGCCCGTGGGCAAGCCCATCACCCCGGTGGGCGGCGGGTTCTTCAAGGTTGAATCGGCCGGTGGTCTCAAGATCACCGATGGGCGCAACCGCGTGTCGAACATCACGGCCACCGACATTGAGGCGAGCAACGGCGTGGTGCACCTGGTGGACCGCGTCCTGCTGCCGGCCAACCGGGACATCGTCGCAACAGCGCAGGCCTTGCCCGATTTCAGCATCCTGGTGGAAGCGGTCGCGGCGGCGGGCCTGGTGGAAACCTTGCAGGGCACGGGGCCGTTCACGGTGTTTGCACCCACCAATGCGGCCTTTGCCGCATTGCTTGCCGAGTTGGGGGTGAGCAAGGCGGCCCTGCTGGCCGACAAGGCCATGCTGACCAAAGTGCTGACCTACCATGTGCTGCCAAGCCGCGTTCTCAAGGCCGAGGTCCCTGTGGGTAAGCCAATCACCACGGTGCAAGGGCAGAGCTTCACGATCAACGCGAGCCTGCAAATCACCGATCAGAACGCCCGCGTGGCAAACCTGGTGGGCACTGACGTCTTTGCCAGCAACGGCGTGATCCACGTAGTAGACCGCGTGCTGCTGCCTGCCTGACGAAAACACACAGGTTGGCAATGAAAGACGCCCGCACTGCGGGCGTCTTTCATTTGGGGGTCGCGTGCTGCCTCCGCTGGATCTAGCGTAGTGTTTCGCTCTCATTGGCACTTACAGCGCGCTCCCAAGGGGTCAGCTGCTAGGCGCGTGGGCGCAGGCATAGCGGGCTATGGCAAGTCCATGCAACAACGCAGCTGATCCCTTGGCAACTCGCCCGAAGGGAGCCCCGAAAAAGGCCCACGGCGGCGTTGCAGCTCTTGGCAAGGGCGGTTGCCATTGCATGCGAGCTGCGCCTTGCCGTGAACCTTTTTCGGGGCTCTGAAAGTACCAATAAGAGCGAAACACTACGCTAGCGTGCCCGCATGCCGTCGAAACAGGTGCGCAGCACCAGATCAACGATTTCTGCGTCCTGGTAGAGCGCGCTGTCTTTCAGAAAACTCACCACCGGATCGCAGGCGCGGGCGTACAGCGTGTAGAGGACCACAATGGGTGGCAAATCCGGGTTGATCACGCCTTCGGCCTGCGCTTCGGTGATCCATTCGCCAATGATGTCGCTCACCTGAATGACACCGTCGGCATAGCATTTGTTGGCCATGAGCACGCTGCGCAGCGTGGAGTTGCGGCTGGGCAGCAAGGGCATTTCTTGCGCAAGAAGGCGTTCCAGCGACCAGCGCACCACGGCGCGCAGTTTGTCCACCGCAGGCAACGCCGGGTCCAGCGACTTCAAATAGGTCTGTGCAGAGGACAGCACTTCCACCATGGCAGCGCTGCAAAGCTCTTCCTTGCTGCCAAAGTGCTTGTACAAGCTGGCCTTGGCGATGCCCACCTTGCCGGCGACGTCGTCCATGGTCATGGCGTCGAACGACTTCTCGCCCAGCAGATCGCACGCCGATCGCAAGATGGCGTGCTCGCGGGCTTGGTGCATCTGTTCTTTGAAGGACACTTTGACGGGCGCTGGTTGCATACCTCCTATCTTATGCACTCAAGTAGAAAATTAAATGCCTCGGTCACATAAAAACCTTGGGGTTTTCACTTGGCCGATGCCCAGCCGGCCCGTGTGGCCTCAGGCCAACGCGGCCGCCGCCCCGTTGATCAATGCCTGGGTCAAGGTTTCCAGCACTGCCGACTCCAGATTCCAGCAGTGCCAGTAGAGCGCGATCGACAGCGTCTGACCGGGCGCCAGGTTGACCAGCCGCCCCTCGGTCAGCGCGTCGCGCACCAGAATCTCGGGCAGGATCGCCACCGCCCAGCCTGCCTCCACCGCGCGCAACTGTCCTTCGGTGCTGGGCACAAACAACTGGTGCAGCGAGACCCGCTTGAGACCGAAGGCGCGCGCCACAAACTCCACCGCCATGTCGTCCTTTCGATTGAAGGAAACAAACGAAACCTCGCGAAAGCTGTGCTGCGTGAGCCCGCGCGGCAGGCATCGCGCAGCAAATTCCGCCTCGGCCACGGCGACGTACCGCATGGAGCCCAGCGGCACCATGCGGCAGCCGCGCAAGGCCTGCTTGAGGGTGGTGACGCATCCCAGCACCTGGCCCGAGCGCAGCCACTCCTGGGTGAAATCCTGGTCGTCGGCAATGATCTCCAGCGGCAGACGCTGGCGCGCTAGCGGCCCCAGCGCCTCCAGCGCCCAGGTGGCGATGCTGTCGGCATTGACGGCAATGGCAATGCGCTCTTCCTCGCGCCCGCCGCCTTGGGCGCTGGGGGCAAGCTCCTGCAGATCGCGCTCCAGGTCGGCGCGCAGCAGCCGCATCTGCTTGGTGTGCTTGAGCAGAAGTTGCCCCGAACTGGTGGGCCGCAGCGGGCGGCTGCGCACGATCAGCACCGATCCGACCTGCGCTTCCAGCGCCCGCAGGCGCTGCGAGACGGCCGATTGCGTCACGTTGAGGCGCTGCGCTGCGCGCTCAAAACCGCCCTCTTCGACAATGGCCGCAAGGCATTCAAGGGCGATCGGATCGAAAGTGCTCATGGAAATCCCACAATCAGAAAAATGAGGTTATCTGATGATTAGATAACAACGCTCAATTTCCGATTTTGAATTGCCCATGGACCCGCCCAGCCACAACCCTTTGGCCGGTCACCAGCCAACGGCTACGGCCTACTTCTTGCGCTGCACGATCAGGTTGCGCCGGGCGTCTTCGGGGTAGGCAAAGGTGATGGCGCCGCCCTGCACCTTGCCCATGACCAGCATGTTCGCCGTCAGCGCGTCTTTGTCCTTGCTGCTGAAGGGGTGCTCGTAGGTGGCGACCACGCCGTAATACACCCGCGGAATATTCTCCAGCGCCGTTTTCATTGCGGGTCCGGTGAGCTTGCCATCGCGAATGCCCAGCAGGGCATAGGTGAACAGGTACACCGCGTCGTAGCCCTGCGCTGCGGCCATGGGAACCACCATGCGCCCACCCCATTTGCGTGAGTAAGCACTCAGGAACGCCGCGCGGCGCTCGTTACTGGGCTCGGCAATAAAGGTCTGCGCCATCAACGCCCCGTCGGCCGCCTCGCGCGCACCGTCAATGAAGAACGGGAACGAAAGCGGCCAAGCCCCCACCTGGGGCACCTTCCAGCCCAGATCGCGCCGCCCATTGGCAATGGCAGCGTTCTCCGGCCCCACGGTGTAGCTGAAAACGACATTGGCGCCCGCATCGCGTGCGACTTTGAGTTGCTCGCGCAGGTCAGTCACGCCCAGAGGAAACCGCGTCACGTTCACCGCCCGCAACTGGTGTGCGGCCAGCGCGGCCTCCACATCTTTCAGGCCCGCCTCGCCATAACCCGTGGTGTCCGCAAAAATGGCCACCTTGGTCCAGCCACGCTTGACCAGATCGTTCACCACAAAGGGGGCCTGAATGCTGTCACGCGCCGAAGTGCGAAAAATGTAGCTCTCGGGCGCGGGGTATTGGCTGGTCAGCGGCGTGCCGGTGGCGCAGGGAATGATCAACGGGCTTTTGGCGTTCTGGAATACCTCCAGCGATTTCTGGGCCACGCCGGTGTTGCAGTAACCGATGGTGCCCACCACCCCAGCACCGAGCACCTCTTGCGCCGCCTTCAGGCCCACATCGGGCGTCCCTTGGTCGTCCCGTATCACCAGTTCCAGGGGCCGTCCAAGGTAGCCACCCACCGCATTGATCTCGTCGACGGCCAGCTGAATGCCTTGCAGCAGGGGTTTGCCGAAATCCGACGAGGCGCCCGTGAACGGGCCGATCACGCCGAGTTTGACGGCGCCTGGCGCCTGGGCGAAACCCATCAGGGGCAAGGCTGCGCAAACGGCCACCAAGCTGGCGCGCAGACAGGTCACGAGGCTGGAAACGGAATGCATGGAATCTCCCAAAGTGCGGTGCCAACCGCTTTTTGCCAGAGCATGAAGCAGAAGATCGAACTGCGCTTCCGGCATTTACCCTGTGCTGGCAAAGACTCGTCAGCAATCAGAAAGACTGGTCACGACGCCGGGCCTGCCTTGCCACGCGCCTCGCGCACGTCGCTTGGCAGGCGCGCGTCCATCCAGCGCAGCAGGTCGGCCCACATATCGCGCTGCTCGGCCTCGCTGGGCATGCGCAAGGCATTCGACAACTCGATGGTGACCACGGGAAGGCCCTTTTGCAAGCCACCGAAATGGCCCAGCGATCCCGGAAACACGCCCACCTGCTCCAGCCGCAGCGCGCCCAACTGGCGCGGCGGCGTCACCGGTCCATCAAAATCAAGCACCCCATACGGCGCGTGGATGCTGACCACCAACTGGGGATGGAAGCGCTCGACCTGATCGTTCAGGAAGCGGGTTTCGGGCTCGGACAACGCCGCCGACCCAGGCCAGCGCCGGGGGTCCTTGCGGGCGCGTGTTTGCCAATGCAAGGGAGCATCGTGGTCCCAGCCTGGCGTGCGGAAATTGCGGTTCAGATCCACCCCCTTTGCGTTCGTTCGCTGAGGCTTTCGCGCCAGCAAACCGTCCGGATTCGCCACCGGGACAAAGCGCCAGTGCACGTCGCGTGGAGTCTGGCCGGCCAGCGCGATCCAGCGCATTGCAAGCGCGCCCGCCGTGAGCTCGTCGCCATGAATCGCTCCAATCACCAGCACCCGCAAGGGTTCTGAGGAAGCGGCCCCTTGGGGTCCCTTGCTGATCACGTCGCGCCAGTACAGAGGTACGCCCTTGCGCGAGAAAGCGCCACTCTCTTCCAGCCTCGCCCCCTCGCAGTTGGCGCGCGAGACGCCGGGCAGGCGCGGCATCAGCAGCGCGCAAGCCACCGACGCAGCGGGCGCTGGCAGGCGCGGTTCCGCCGCAGCCAGTGAGCCGCCCATCGCCAGCAGCAAGGCGCCCAGGCATCGCAGCCCCTGGTACGCCGCAGCGCACACAAGATCCCGCCGCATCAATGCAGCACCCGAGGCGAAGCCAGAATACGCAGAGCACTGGCCAGGGGTTCCACTTGCGGGGCAATACGCAGGAGGCCGCCATCGGCATCGTGCAGCGTCAGCACGGCGGGGCCAGGGCCTTGGGCGGTAAACAAGGGGATCAGAGACATCAATCGGGAGCCGGCGCCGCAGCACCGTGCGCAGCGCCATTTCAAACGGGGCTCCATAATAGCCCGCCCTGCCTGCTCCCGCCCCTTGTGCCGCGTCTCCTACAGCCCCGTCCGCCCAGTTTCTCCACCCGCGAGTTTCGCTCCGCGCTCGGCATGTTTGCCACCGGAGTCACCATCGTCACCGCACGGGCGGCCGACGGGCACCTGGTGGGCCTGACGGCCAATTCCTTCAACTCGGTGTCGCTGAACCCGCCGTTGGTTTTGTGGAGTCTGGCCCGTGTGGCCGCCTCCATGGCCGCGCTCTCGGCCGGCTCGCACTATGCAATCAATGTACTCGCGGCCGATCAGCAGGCCTTGGCCGAGCAATTTGCAGCGCACGGCGTGGATCGCTGGGCCGGCGTAGACCATGTGCCCGGCATTGCGGGCGCGCCCCTGTTGGTGGG
Organism: Giesbergeria sp.; assembly: GCA_049291355.1. GTDB lineage: Bacteria > Pseudomonadota > Gammaproteobacteria > Burkholderiales > Burkholderiaceae_C > Simplicispira. The sequence goes on along the minus strand of JBATPF010000168.1, from coordinate 4,537 downwards.
TGCGGTGGCAAGCTTTGAATGCTTCAATCGCAGCCGCTACGAAGAGGGCGACCACGTCATTTTTGTCGGCCAGGTGGAGCGCTGCAACCACCGCGCCGGCGCCGCGCCGCTGCTCTATCACGGCGGGCGGTTCTTTACCGAGCACCCGCTGTGACGCGGCGCGGGGGCCAGGCTTACAGCATCCCCAACATGCGCGGGAGCCACAGGGTCAGCTCGGGGACATAGGTCACCACCACCAGGAAGCCCAGCATTGCCAGCAGCCACGGCCACACGGCCACGGTGAGCTCGGTAATGCCCATCTTGGTGATACCCGAAGCGACGTACAGATTCAGGCCCACCGGCGGATGGCACATGCCGACTTCCATATTCACCACCATGATGATGCCGAAGTGGATCGGGTCGATGCCCAGCTTCATCGCCACGGGAAACAGGATGGGTGCGAAGATCAGCATGATCGACGACGGCTCCATGAAGTTGCCCGCCATCAGCAGGATCACGTTCACCGCCAGCAGGAAGGCGATCATGCCCAGGCCGTTGCCCAGCATCCAGTCGGCCAGCGCCTGCGGGATGTTCTCGTTGGCCATGATGAAGCTGAACAGTACCGCGTTGGTGATGATGTACAGCAGCATCGCGCTCATGTTGGCCGAGCTCAGCAGCACCCGCGGTACGTCCTTCAGTCCCAGGTCCTTGTAGATGAACACTGCGACGATGAACGCATAGACCGCGCTCATGGCCGCCGCTTCCGTGGGCGTGAAGATGCCCGCGTAGATGCCGCCCATGACTACGATGATCAGAAACAGCCCCCAGGCAGACTTGCGAAACGCCGCCCAGCGCTCGCCCCAACTGGCCTTGGGCAGGCGTGGGTAGTTGTTTTTGCGCGCGCGCCAGTAGGTCACGCCGCCCAGCACCAGCGCCAGCGCGATGCCCGGCACCACGCCGGCCATGAAGAGCGCTCCCACCGAGGTGTTGGTCGCCACCGCGTACATCACCATCACGATGGACGGCGGAATCAGGATGCCCAACGCCCCGGACGTGGTGATCACGCCAGCGCCAAAGCGTTTCGGAAAGCCCGCCTTGACCATGGCCGGCAAGAGGATCGAGCCGATGGCCACCACCGTGGCCGGGCTGGAGCCCGAAACCGCCGCGAACAGCGCACAGGCCAGAACGCCGCCCAGGCCGAGGCCACCATACCAATGGCCGACCATCGAGGTGGCGAAATTGATCATGCGTCTTGCCACGCCCCCGTGCGTGAGGAAGTTGCCTGCCAGGATAAAGAACGGGATCGCCATGATCTCGAACTTCTCGATGCCAGTGAACAGCTTGAGCGCCACCGACTCCAGCGGCACATCGGTGAAGCCGAACAGGAAAGTGAGGACCGTGAGGCCCAGCGAGATGGACACCGGCATCCCGGTGAGCATCAGGGCCGCGAGAAGGATGAAAATGATTGCCGCGTTCATGGTCGTTTACCTGCGTCGTTCTTGCGGTCGGCGTTGCCGGTGCGGTCCTCGTCGGGGTGCAGGTTGTCCTTGAGGTTGTAGACCTCGGTGTTCTGAGCAACCTCCTCCTCTAGCGTTTCTTCCAGGCCATCGACATGGCCGTGGTCATGGTGCGGCAGCTCGCCGGTACGGATGAATCCCACCAGCACCTGTAAAAAGCGAAAGCACATCAAGCCGGTGCCCAGTGGGATCGCGCTGTAGACAACCCAGGTAGGCCACTCCAGGTCGGGCGTAGTCGGGCCTTCGATCAGTTGTTCGACGTTCATGCCGATGACTTTGAAGATGGCGTAATGCGCGCCGTTGTCCCAGACGAAGGTGGTTCCCATCACGGCAACGATGCCGGTGAACAAAGCTCCGGCGGCCATGCCGATGATGATGAACTTGCCGCGTGCGCTGTTGCCCAGGCGGTTGATGAACACGTCCACGCCCACGTGGATGCCGGTGCGCACACCGTAAGCGGCGCCGAATTTGGCCATCCACACGAACATGATGATGGTCAATTCCTGCGCCCAGGTCATATTGATGGACAGCAGCCAGTCCTGCAATCCGGGGATGGGGTAACCGGCGGCGTAGCGGTGCAGCACCGCGACGAAAACGATGAGCGTGGCGCCGCCCATCAGGAAGGTGATCAACCACTCTTCCAAATGATCAAGTATTTTCATGAAAATGTTTCTCCGTGGGAGATCGGTGCGCAGTGCCGGTACACGGCGGGAGTGCCCGTCGCCGGGCACTCCCAACGCGCCAGGGCGCTGCGCTGCAGCCCCGGCGGGAGGGTTGGATCAGAGTTTGGCGGGATTGAAGCCGGTGGCCTTGTACACGTCCTCGATGATCTCCTTGCCGATGCGGCTGGACATCTTGTCATGCACCGGCACGAGGGCCTTCTTCAGGGCCGCGCGCTCATCGGCCGTGGGTGTGTAGATGGTCGTCTTGCCACTGGCTTTGACCAACTCCATGGCCCGGTCGTTCTCGTCCTGGGCGATCTGATTGGCATAGGCCGTGGACTGGCGCAGGGCATCCTCGAGCTGGCCGCGCACGTCGGCGGGCAGGCCATCCCAGAACTTCTTGTTCACGATGACCGCATAGCCCAGGTAGCCGTGGTTGGTCATGCTGACGTGCTTTTGCACTTCATGCATCTTCTGCGTGTAGAAGTTGGATGGCGGGTTCTCGGTGCCGTCCACCACGCCCGTCTGCAGCGCCTGGTAGGTCTCGCCAAACGCAATGACCTGGGGAATGCCGCCCAGTGCGCGGATCTCCTCTTCCAGCACCTTGGATGACTGGATGCGGTACTTCAGTCCCTTGTAGTCGGCGACGGTGTGCAGCGGTTTGTTGGCCGAGAACACCTTGAAGCCATTGTCCCAATACGCCAGGCCGGTGATGCCGCGTGCCTCCAGCTTTTTGAACAGCTTGGCGCCCACAGGGCCTGCGGTGATCTTGTGCAGCTCATCGCGGTTGTCGAAGATGAAGGGCAGGTCGAAGACCTCGAATTCCTTCACGCCCAGCGGGCCGAATTTGGCCAGCGACGGTGCGAGCATTTGCACCGACCCGAGCTGCAGCGCCTCCATCTCCTCCTTGTCCTTGTACAGCGCACTGTTGGCGTACACCTCGACCTTGACCTTGCCCTTGGTCAATTCGTCGGCCTTCTTGGCGAAGAACTCGGCGGCCTTGCCTTTGGGCGTGTCCTGCGCCACGACGTGGCTGAATTTGATGACCGTCTGGGCATGGGCTGCCAGGCTTGCGCCGAAGGCCAGCAGGGCGCAGGTCAGAACTTTCTTCAGGGCAAATTGCATGGGAGTTTCCTTGGTCAATGATGAATGGAATGGGCGCACTGTAGGCGTGCAGATACCAGGCTGTAACTGTGGCGTTCCACAGCTAGGGTTTACCCCAAATGCCCGCGACCTGGCTTCAGGACGGTGCGCACCCGCTCCAGCCAACCGGTTCCTATGCGGCCCTGCAGGCCGACGTAAACCTCGCGGGTCGCTTCACGCAGGCGCTGGCGCTGGGCCTCGTTCAGCGTGTGGATGCGCGTCGCCCCGCTCTCCCGAAGCGCCGCCAGGGCGGCGTCGTTTTCATGCTGCGCAATGGCGTTGCCCCATTGCAGCGCCTCGGCCAGCGCGCCAGCGACGAGGCGGCGGTCGTCCGGTGGCAGGTGGTCCCAGAAGCGCTGGTGCGCCACCACCGCATAGCCCAGCCAGGCATGGGAGGTCAGGCTCAGGTCGATCTGCACTTCGTGCATGCCCTGGGTCCAGAAGTTGGAAATCGGGTTCTCCGTGCCGTCGACCACGCCCATGGCGAGCGCGCGGCGTGTTTCCCCGAAGGCCAACACAACCGGCCGTGCGCCCAAGGCGCGCATCTGGTGCGCGATGACGCGCGAGCTCTGCACGCGCATGCGCAGGCCGACGAAGTCCTGTGGTTCGAGCAATGGGCGGTTGGCGCTCATGTGCTTGAACCCGTTGTCCAGGTAGCCCAGGCCCACCAGCCCCTGGCGCGCCAGTCCGGCCAGCAGGTCCTGGCCCACGGCGCCCTGCGTGACCCGGTGCACCTGCTGGCGCGCCTCGAACAGGAAGGGCAGGTCGAACAGCTCGAATTCCGGAAAGCCGATGGGGCCGAACTTGGACAGAGAGGGCGCCAGCATGTCCACCCCGCCGAGCTGCAGCGCCTGTATTTCCTCGGCATCGCCGTAGAGCAGCGAGTTCGGGTAGATCACCACTTGAATGCGCCCCTGGCTTGCCGCCTGCAAGTTCTCCCGGAAGCGCTCCAGCGCCAATCCCTTGGGCGTCTGCGGTGCCACCACGTGCGACAGGCGGATGGTGAGCTGCGGCTGCGGTGCACTCTTGAGCGGCAGTGCGGCCAGAGCCAGGGTCTGCAGGCAGCGGCGGCGAGCGGTGGCGGGCAGCATGGCCGGTATTATCCCGATGCCTCCGCGAGAGTCCACACGTGCCCCTCACGCCTCAATCGTCCGATGACTTTGCCCTGCTGCACGCCAGCACGCGCAGCCTGCCTGACCGCAGCCGCTGGGCTGTGCTGTGGATGATGGGCCTAGC
>JBATPF010000167.1:0-1881 GCA_049291355.1 Giesbergeria sp. | reverse complement strand
ACGGTCTTGACGAGCAGCACCGTGGGGTCGCCCTTGTGCGCGTTGGCGGCATGGAAGGCCGCAAAGACCTTTTCCGGGTCGTGGCCACCGCGGCGCAGTTCCCAGATGTCGTCGTCGCTCAGGTGCTCGACGAGCTTCAGTGTTTCCGGGTACTTGCCGAAGAAATGCTTGCGGATGTAGGCGCCGTCCATGGCGCGGTAGGTCTGGTAGTCGCCGTCTACCGTCTCCATCATCACCTGCCGGAGCTTGCCGGTCTTGTCGCGCGCCAGCAGGTCGTCCCAGCCCTTGCCCCACAGGAGCTTGATGACATGCCATCCAGCGCCGCGGAAGTCGCCTTCCAACTCTTGAATGATCTTGCCGTTCCCGCGCACCGGGCCGGCGAGTCGCTGCAAGTTGCAGTTGATGACGAAGATCAGGTTGTCGAGTTGCTCGCGCGCCGCCAGGCTGATCGCGCCCTTGCTTTCGGGCTCGTCCATTTCGCCGTCGCCCAGAAACACCCAGACCTTGCGGTTGGCCGTATCGGCAATACCGCGCGCGTGCAGGTACTTGAGAAAACGCGCCTGGTAGATCGCCATCATGGGCCCCAGGCCCATGCTGACGGTGGGGAACTGCCAGAAACCCGGCATCAGCTTGGGGTGCGGGTAGCTCGATAGCCCCTTGCCGCCCACTTCCTGGCGGAAATTCTCCAGCTGGTCTTCGGTAATGCGTCCTTCCAGGTAGGCGCGCGCGTAGATGCCCGGTGCGCTGTGGCCCTGGAAGTAAATGCAGTCGCCGCCGTGGGTTTCGCTCTCGGCGTGCCAGAAATGGTTGAAACCGGCGCCCCACATGCTGGCCAGCGAGGCAAAGGAGCCGATGTGGCCGCCCAGATCGCCGCCGTCGGCCGGGTGCAGACGGTTGGCACGCACCACCATGGCCATGGCGTTCCAGCGCATGTAGGCGCGCAGGCGTTTTTCGATCGAAATGTTGCCGGGGCAGCGCGCTTCCTGGTCGGGCTCCAGCGTATTCACGTAGCCGGTGTTGGCGGAAAACGGCATGTCCAGGCTGTTCTGGCGTGCGTGTTCCAGCAACTGTTCGAGAAGGAAGTGGGCACGCTCCAGGCCTTCACTTTCGATCACGGCAGACAGAGCATCGGTCCATTCGCGCGTTTCCTGTTGATCGGTGTCTGCCGCTACCGGCGCTGAACTGCTTGCCTGGGATTCGGACGCGTCTGCCATGCTTGTCTCCTGGAGGGTTTTGCCACAATTTAGTACGGATTCTCTAGTTTCGCACATTTTCCCGAAATTTCAAATAGTGCCATTAGATTTTACATTGTGATATTTCATCAAGCGCGGCCGAAGCGGAATGGAATCGCCCGGGTTCGTTCGCCCTCTACACTCGCACCATGACCGTGCCATCCGCACCCCAGCCTGCTGCGACAACGCCACCCGCTCGCGTGGCGGCCCGCTTGTGGCGCAGGTGGTGGCGCAGCCTTTCGCCCAACCGGCAAGACCGATTTGCTGCGCTTGCGCCGCTGGCTGCCGTGCTCTTGTTTCTTGCCGCCATCGTTGCGGCCTTCTGGTACCTGCGGGTCGAAGAGGCCGACCGCGAACTGGAGGCACTGCGCCGAGATGTCGAATACGCGCAACAGCGCGTGCGCCTGCGTTTGCTGGAGCGCCAGGAGCAGTTGATGCGCGTCGCGCGCGACCTTGCCAACAAGGATATGGAGCTGCCGCAGTTCCATCAGCGTGCGGAATCCCTCATCGGCCAATACCCGGAGCTCCAGGCGATCACCTGGATCGACGAATCCGGCAAAGTCCTCGCGAGCCATGCCACGCCGACCATCGCGAGCGCCCAGGTGCGCGTGGCCGGCGAAGTGCTGCGCAAGGGCGATACGCAGACGAG
>JBATPF010000166.1:0-4717 GCA_049291355.1 Giesbergeria sp. | reverse complement strand
GTCATGTGGGCCTGGCCCAGCACGGCCTCGGCTTCCTTGCCGGTGATGCCCTTGGCGCGCAGATCAACCAGCATCAAATGGCTTTGCGTTCCGCCGCTGACAATGCGCAGTCCGCGCTGGGTCAGCGTCTCGGCCATTACGCGTGCATTGGCCAGCACTTGCTGCTGGTACTGTTTGAAATCGGGCTGCAGCGCTTCCTTGAACGCCACCGCCTTGGCTGCAATCACGTGCATCAGTGGGCCGCCTTGCAAGCCAGGGAAAATGGCGCTGTTGATCGCTTTTTCGTGCTCCGCCTTCATCAGAATGATGCCGCCGCGCGGGCCGCGCAGGCTCTTGTGTGTGGTGCTCGTGACGACGTCGGCGTGCGGTACGGGATTGGGGTACAGACCCGCCGCAATCAGGCCGGCGTAGTGCGCCATGTCCACCATGAAAACCGCGCCCACATCCTTGGCCACTTTGGCGAAGCGAGCGAAATCGATGTGCAGGCTGTAGGCCGAGGCGCCCGCGATGATGAGCTTGGGCTTGGTCTCGTGCGCCTTCTTCTCCATGGCGTCGTAGTCAATTTCTTCCTTGGCATTGAGGCCATAGGAGACCACGTTGAACCATTTGCCCGACATGTTGAGTGCCATGCCGTGCGTCAGGTGTCCGCCTTCGGCAAGGCTCATGCCCATGATGGTGTCGCCCGGCTTGAGGAAGGCGAGAAACACGGCTTCGTTGGCCGAAGCGCCGCAGGGGGGCTGCACGTTGGCCGCCTCGGCGCCGAAGATTTGCTTGACGCGCTCAAGGGCCAGTTGCTCAGCTACGTCGACAAACTCGCAGCCGCCGTAATAGCGCTTGCCGGGATAGCCCTCGGCGTACTTGTTGGTCAGCTGCGTACCCTGGGCCCACATGACCGCTGGCGAAGCGTAGTTTTCGCTGGCGATGAGTTCGATGTGCTCTTCCTGGCGCCGGTTTTCTGCCTTAATGGCTGCGAACAGCTCAGGATCGGTTTGCTCTACGAGAATACTTCGGTGGTACATGGCAGTCCTGTGAACTTGTGTCCCTTGAAACAAGGGCTGCCCAGGCGAACGGCGGAACGCAGCCAGCAAAAAGCCGGTGCGGCACGCTTCCCGGTGGTTCACAAGGGCAAAGCCTTGTCGGTTTCCACGTCAGCGGCAGCCCGGTCAGGGCCGCGCCTATCGCCAGTCGCGCACGGGTGTGAGTTTAACCGAGTGAAGCTTGCCCAGCCAGGTGGCCGAAGGTGCCGAGGTTTCAGGACGCCGAAAGAAGGGCCACTTTTTCGGAGCTCGGGACAACCAAGGGTACTTCGGGCGCTGCCACAGCTGCGGCGGCTGGCGGGGCGTCGGCCTTGGTGGTCAGCGTTCCGGCAGGGGGCGTGGCAGCGCGTGCGCCGCGCCCACCTGCCACTTGCCGCAGGCGGAAATGCTCAGCCAGCACTTTTGCCGCGTAGCCGCCGTCGTCTTCCAGGTTCGCGGCTCCGACGTAATAGCGTAGCCCGCCTTCAAGCGAACCCGCACGGCGAATGCATTCCTGCAACACCTGCACGCCCACGCGCAAATTGGTCACCGGATCGAAGGCTGCAAGCTGTCCACCCACGGCTTCGTACTTGTCGGTATGCACGCGGGTCATCACCTGCATCAAGCCCTGTGCGCCGACAGCACTCTGGGCGAAGGGGTTGAATCTCGATTCAATGGCCACAATGGCCAGAATCAAAGTCGGGTCGAGCTTGGTCTTGGTACCAAGTTCATAGGCTTCGCCCACCAGCACGCTCAGCGGCTCGGGCGCCACGCTGTATTTTTTGCTCAACCAGAAGGCCACCCGGGCCTGCTCTTTGGGCAGACCGCGCGGGTCAGCCGCCAAAGTGCGCTCAATGGGCTCGTCGAGCTCGGCGTCCACATCTGCTTCTGGCCCTTGACGAGCCTGCAGCCAGCTGCGCAACTGCATTTCTCCCTGCTCGCGCAGATCGGTGCGGGCGGTCAGGGTGATGACCAGGCAAGCCACTGCCAAGCCCAGAAGGGCAAAGCCGTTGTGCGTGAGTTTGAAAACACCTTCGACCAGCGCGCGTAGCACTGTACGCAGGCCGGAGACCAGGGATCCTGTCGCTGTCATAGCTTCCTTTCGGTGGCAATGTCGAATCCTCCAAGACCCAAAGAGCTGGAGCATCGATATTCACCTGATTGGTACGCCATCAAATTCGTGCCTGGCGCTTAGCACAAGGTCGGTTTGACTTAGCCGATTTCGGCAGCGGAACTGGGGTTAATACTTAGCTTTTCGGAAAAGCTGGCGGATTCTAGAGGCCGATCAAATACCAAGTCAACACTATTAAAGCTAAATGTTAGACTTAATAGTATTTAAAAGACTGTATGTATCCCCTTTTTTGGGAAGACGCGGTCTGCCTCCAACGAATTCCGCGGCACCCGCCTTTCCCTTCTGCCGCGCCGTTGACAGCGCATCTGAGTCAGCGTGGAGAGCATTCGGAAAGCATGTGTTGACCAAGGTTTAGGGAGCTTCTTCAAAACCCTGTGAAAATAGGCTTGCGCTCGCCCTTGTGCGTGCTTCCTTCATTGCTCGTTTGTACGGGCTGGCGCTTTGCGCCTTTGCTCCTCACTTCCCATGTTTCCATTCTCTTCGCGCAACAAGATGTCTGACGCTCCTGATCTGCCCACTACGCCGCCTCCGACGACGCCCGTGCATCCGCTTGACGCGCTGACTGGCGGAGCTTTCTCTGCCGCGACTTCGGGCGAGCGCGCCTCACGCATCCGCGACTGGCTGGCGTCGCAGCCGACGCCAGCGCAACTGCAGGATGTGTTCAAGGAGCTCAGTGGCCGCGACAAAGGCGCAGCGCGCGCCGTGCGTGAGCGTTTGGACGAGCTTCGTCGCGCCAAGAACCAGGAGGCGATCGCCGCTGATTGGGCAGAAAAGGCCAATGCATTGCTGGCAGCGCCCAAGCTGAATATTGCCGATGCCATGGCCTGGCAGCGCGATGCAGCCAAGGCCGGTGCGCCCCTCTCGCGTGAACCTTTGGCGGAACTCAAGACGCAGCTGACCGAGCGCATCAAGGTGATTGAAGACCTGCAGCACCGCGTTCAGGTGCAGCGTGAAGCGGCGGTGTTGCTGGCGCAGCGTATCGAAGTGCTGTCCACCAAACCTTGGCAGGATGCCCATGCGACACAGGATGCTTTGTCTACCGATGTGCAGCACTGGCAGGACCAGGCCCAGGCGCTCACAGGCGATGCCAGTTGGCCCAGTGTCGAGGCACGCTTTCCTCCTCTGTTGGATGCCTCCAAAGCGCAGCTCCTAGTGGTTTGGGAGGCATTCCAGGCCGCCATCGGGCAAGCGGCAACTGCTGCGGCCGACGCACAGGCACCGCTTCCTGCGGTTCCTATGTGGGCTGAAGAGTTGCGCGCAGCGCGTGGTGAGGCACCTGCCGCTGCTCCCGCGGCGCAGCGGCCCAGCAAACCCCGGGTGGACCCGGAGCTGGCCGCGCAGTCCGCAGCCCGCGTCATGGATGCCCTGAACAAACTGGAAGAAGAAACAGCCCAGGGTCACGGCAAGGCCAGTGCCGGTGCAGCGACGGCTTTGCGCACCGTGCTCAAGCAGCATGGCCGGCATATCGATACTGCGCTCGAGCAGCGCGTGCACACGGCGTTGGTGGCGGCGGGTGAGCTCGAAGGCTGGCAGCGTTGGAGTGCAGATCAGGTGCGCGAAGACCTGGTTGCCAAGGCGCAGGGTTTGTTGCAACGGCCTGAAGGTCAAGGATTGGGGGGGCGCAAGATGCAGGAGAGCTTGCGCAATTTGCGCGAGCAATGGAAACAGGCCGACCAGGGCGGGGCGCCCAACCATGGCTTGTGGAAGAAGTTTGACGAAGCCTGCAATGAGGCGCACAAGGTGGTTGAGGCTTGGCTGGAGAAAGTGCGCACCGACGCGGCCGAGCACAAGGCGCAGCGTCTGGCCTTGATTTCCGAACTCCAGACCTGGGGCGAGCAAAACGCCACCAATACCGATTGGAAGTCGGTTTTGCGCGGTCTTCAGCAGTTTGGTGCCCGCTGGCGGGACGGTGGCCATGTGGGCGAAAAGCTGCTGGCTGAACTGCAGCCGCAGTGGAAACGCGCCATGGACGCCGCCGCTGGGCCTTTCGAAGCTGCGCAGGCCGCCAGCTTGGCGCGTCGCCACGCCATGATTGAGGAAGCCATCGCCCTGGGGGCCTCCCCCATGCTGCGTGTGGATGCCGTGAAGGCCTTGCAGCAGCGCTGGCAAGTCGAAGCCCAGACGGTTCCGCTGGAGCGCCGCCAGGAGCAAAAGTTGTGGGATGCATTCCGCAAGCCCATTGATGAAGCCTTCAACCGCAAAACCGCTGAACGCGAACGGGGCGCGGGTCAGGCCAGCGCACATGACAGGGCCGTGCTTGAAGCGGCCAAGGCACTCGATGCCGCCAATGCCAGTGGTGACGCGCAGCGCATTCGCGCCGCCATGAGCGCATTGGAGGCGGCACTTCGCGGTCAGGCTGCGCATGCCGCCACCCAGACGCCAGCGCCAGCGCCTGCACAAGCTGCTGGCGACCCGCCTATCCCGTCGGAACCGAACTCGCAAGAGTCTCCCGAGTCGCAGGACGCTTCGGTCGACGAAAGCCCGGCAGCCACGCCGTTGGTTCCGCCTCCGGCTCCGCGCCGGGTTGTGGCGGTGCGCGGGGACGACCGACCAGGGATGAAGAAGGATG
>JBATPF010000165.1:0-17284 GCA_049291355.1 Giesbergeria sp. | reverse complement strand
TCGGTGGGCAGCGCAGCCGTGCTGTGGCCGGCCTCGGCCATTTCCAGCACCAGGGCCGAGAGACTGTCTTGGGCGACCAGCCACTGCACGGCCGCCGCTTGCATCGCCTGGTGCGCTGGCGCGTCGTGCTGCTCACCCAGCAAAAGGATGTCGGCCGGCAGCAGCGCTGCCAGGCTCTCGGGCCAACCTTCGGGCAGGCGCGCCGGGGCTGCACAGCCGAAGAGGAGCGCCAACGCCGCTGCCAGAAAGGTGCGCGGCCAACGTCCAGGCGTGGAGAAAAAGGCAGTCTTCATGGGCTGCATGCTACCGGTGGAGCGATCTGCGCACTCCGCCCAGGATCACAAGGGGCTCCCTTACACTGCCCAGCATGCGGACACGCACCACGCTCACCACCAAGCTCTTGACCATGGGAATGGTGTTTTTGCTGGTCACGCTCAGCTCCATCAGCCTGACACTCTGGGTCACCTGGAAGCTCGAAGGCGGTGCTGCGGCCGTGAACGAGGCCGGCCGCTTGCGCATGCGCACCATGCGCATGGCGCTGGCGGTGGAGAGCGGCGCGCGCGACAAGCTCTTGGCGAATGCGGAAATGATTGAAGGCAGCCTGGAGCTGCTGCGCAATGGCGACCCCGACCATCCGCTCTTTGTCCCCTGGAGCGACGACACCCGCGCGCGTTTTGAAGACGTGCGCAGCCAGTGGACCACGGTGCGCGATGAGTGGCTGGCGCGAGAGGCGCCGCCCGTGCCGGTGTTGGTGGCGCGCGCCGACGCGATGGCCGAGGTGATGAACAGCTTCGTGGACGCCATCGAGGTGCAGATTGCGCGCTGGACTGCGGCACTGCATGTGCTGCAACTTTTCATGATGGGCTTAACTCTTCTCGTTGCGTTTGGTGCGGTGGTCATGACCGGCTTGGTGGTCATCAACCCGGTGGCGCGCCTGCAGGAGGCGCTTTTGCAGATACGCAAGGGCGTGCTTGGCACGCGCCTGCCGGTCGAATCCGACGACGAATTCGGCCAGCTCAATGAGGGCTTCAACGGCATGGCGCAGGCGCTGCAGGCCTCGCACGACGACCTTGCACTCAAAGTGCGCGAGAAAACGGCCAGCATTGAGGACAAGAACCAGCGCCTGTCCGCGCTCTACGAAGTCAGCGCGTTGGCCGCCCAGGCCGCCAATCTGAAGGTGCTGACGCAAGGCTTTGTGCAGCAGGTGCGGCGCGTCTCGGGGGCCGACGCCGCCGTGGTGCGCTGGTCGAACGAGGGCAACGAGCACTACGTCATCCTGGCCTCCGACGGCCTTCCGCGTGCCATGGCCGAGCAGGAGCAGTGCCTGCGCGCCGGCAGTTGCTTTTGCGGCCAAACCCAAGGTCTTCCGGACGCGCGCGTCATTCCTATCAGCATTGCGACGCCGATGGTTCTGCCGCACTGCCACGAGGCTGGCTACGAGACCCTGGTGGTCCTGCCCGTGATGGTGCACCAGCGCGTGCTGGGTGAGCTCAACTTGTTTTTTCGATCCAGCCTTGAGCTCTCGCCCGACATGCGCGAACTGCTTGAAGCCATGGTGCGCCACCTGGCCAGCAGCATGGAGGGGCTGCGCGCGGCGGCGCTGGAGCGCGAGGGCGCCGTAGCCGAAGAGCGCGGCATGCTGGCGCGCGAGCTGCACGACTCGATTGCGCAGTCGCTCGCGTTCCTCAAGATTCAGACGCAGCTGCTGCGCGACGCGGTAAAAAAGGGCAACGAGGCCGCTCGCGACCGCAGCATGGCCGAACTCGATGTCGGCGTGCGCGAATGCTACGCCGACGTGCGCGAGTTGCTGGTGCACTTTCGCACCCGCGCCAGCGCGGAGGACATCGAAGAAGCGCTGCGCACCACGCTCTCCAAGTTTGGCCACCAGACCGGCATCAACGCACAGCTCAGCATGGAAGGGCACGGCCTGCCCCTGGACGCCGACGTGCAGATTCAGGTGCTGCACATGGTGCAGGAGGCGCTCTCCAACGTGCGCAAGCATGCCCGCGCCACGCGTGTGAACGTGCGCGTGCAGCGCCATCCCGAGTGGCGCTTTGAGGTGCAAGACAACGGCATTGGCTTTGATGCAGGACGCAGCTTGGCGCCCGACTCTTTGCACGTCGGCCTGCGCATCCTGCGCGAGCGCGCCGAGGGCATCAGCGCGCGGGTCGAGGTGCAGTCCGCGCCCGGCGCGGGCACCACGGTGTGCATCGAGCTGCCACACAACGCCTCCGCGACGTCGGGCACCGCACAGCCGGCCGAATTGCCTGCGCCGCAACTGCCTTCGTGGAGTTCGATATGAGCCCAGCCAGCGCCATTACCGTTTTTGTGGTCGACGATCACAACTTGTTCCGTCGGGGGCTGGTGGCCCTGCTGTCCCAGGACGAAGGCCTGCGTGTGGTGGGCGAGGCGGGCGACGCGGCGGAGGCACTGCGCCTGGTGCCGGTTCTGCAGCCCCAGGTCATCTTGCTGGACAACCATCTACCTGGCGTGCTTGGCGTGGACGCGGTACGCGGCTTGCGCGCTGCGTCGCCGGCAAGCCACGTGCTGATGCTCACCGTCAGCGAGGATGCGCAAGACCTGGCAGCTGCCTTGCGCAATGGCGCCCACGGCTACTTGCTGAAAACCATCGACGGCGATTTGCTGGCCGAGGCCATTCGCCGCGCGGCCGCTGGTGAGCCGGTGGTGAGCCCAGAGCTGATGGGCAAGTTGGTGGCGGCGTTTCAATCGCAAGGCGGGCCGCTGCCCATCATGCCGATGGAAACCGCTGCGCCAGCGCATTCCACCAGCGCTCCGGCGGTGGCACCGTCCCTCTCGCCGCGCGAAGAAGAGGTGCTGCGAGAGATTGCGCTGGGCCCGAGCAACAAGGAAATCGCCCGCACGCTGGACATCGCTGAGACCACGGTGAAGATTCACGTGCAACACATCCTGCGCAAGCTGGGCCTGAGTTCCCGCGTGCAAGCGGCGGTCTACGCCGCCAATCCCAGAAATTAGTTTTCCCCGAGTAGTTCTTTGGAACTACTTCTCAGGGTAAACCTTCGTTCTTTTTTTCCGCGCCTCCCCTCCGCTTGAAGGATAGTCAGGTGCACCGCCGTGGTGGACCATCGCTTCACTCATAAAAAGAGAGGAAAAGCGCAAATGGCTACCGCCCCACTCACTACAGGCAATGGTCCCGAAAAGGGCCGAGAAGCCTGGTCCGTGCTCATCGTGAGCACCCTGGCATTCACGGTCTGCTTCATGGTGTGGATGATGTTTGCCGTCATTGGCATCCCGCTCAAGAAGACCCTGGGGCTCAACGCCACCGAATTCGGCCTGCTCACCGCCATGCCCGTGCTCTCGGGCTCGCTCATCCGCGTGCCGCTGGGCATCTGGACCGACAAGTACGGTGGCCGCATTGTCATGGCGGCGTTGCTGGCCATCACCGTGCCCGCCATCTGGCTCATGGCTTACGCCACGGCGTACTGGCACTTTCTGGTCATCGGTTTGGTGTTGGGCCTGGCCGGCGGCTCGTTCTCGGTGGGCACGCCCTATGTGGCGCGCTGGTTCCCCAAGAACCGCCAGGGCATGGCCATGGGCGTGTTTGGCGCCGGCAACTCGGGCGCGGCGGTGAACAAGTTCGTCGCGCCAGCATTGGTGGTGGCCTTTGGCTGGACCATGGTGCCCAAGGTGTACGCCGTGATCATGCTGGTCACACTCATCATCTTCTGGTTCGGCAGCTCCAGCGACCCGCGCCATCTGGTGTCATCGAACGTGAAGTTCATGGACCAGCTCAAGGCGCTCAAGGACCCGCGTGTGCTCAAGTACTGCCAGTACTACAGCATCGTGTTCGGCGGCTACGTGGCGCTTTCCTTGTGGATGGTTCAGTATTACGTGGGCGAATATGGCCTGGACATCCGCATTGCGGCCTTGCTCGCAGCCTGCTTTTCGCTGCCCGGCGGCGTGCTGCGCGCCATTGGCGGCTGGTTGAGCGACAAGTACGGCGCGCACAGCGTCACCTGGTGGGTCATGTGGGTGAGCTGGATTTGCCTGTTCCTTCTGAGCTATCCGCAGACCGACTTCACCATCCAGACCATCAACGGTGTGCAGACCTGGCACCTGGGCCTGAACGTGTACGCCTTCACCGGCCTCATGTTTGCACTGGGCATCGCGTTTGCATTCGGCAAGGCCAGCGTCTTCAAGTACGTGAGCGACGACTACCCAGAGAACATCGGCACCATCAGCGGCATCGTCGGCCT
This sequence comes from Giesbergeria sp., assembly GCA_049291355.1. GTDB lineage: Bacteria > Pseudomonadota > Gammaproteobacteria > Burkholderiales > Burkholderiaceae_C > Simplicispira. The sequence continues at coordinate 13,049 of JBATPF010000165.1, read as the reverse complement.
GGCCGGTGGCCTGGGCGGCTTCGTCCTGCCCATCCTGTTCGGCGCGCTGGTGGACATCACCGGCATCCGCTCCAGCGCGTTCATGCTGATGTACGCCGTGGTCTGGGTGTCGCTCATCTGGATGTACTGGACCGAAGTACGCAAGGCCAGCCCGATGGGCGACCAGAGCAAAACCCTTTCCTTCCAAAACTGAGCCACAGCGGCCAGACCCCTCATCATGAACAACAAAACCACCAGTGGTGCCGATATTGTCGATTGGCGCCCCGAGGACGAACAGTTCTGGGAATCCACCGGCAAGAAAATCGCCTACCGCAACCTCTGGATCTCCATTCCCGCCTTGCTTTGCGGCTTCGCCGTCTGGGGCATGTGGGGCATCATCACGGTGCAGATGCTCAATCTGGGCTACCCGTTCAGCCAGGCCGAACTGTTCACCCTGACTGCCATCGCGGGCCTGGCCGGCGCAACGATGCGCATCCCGGCCTCGTTCCTGATCCGTCTCTCGGGCGGTCGCAACACCATTTTCCTCACCACTGCCATGCTGCTGGCACCTGCCATTGGCACCGGCATCGTGCTGCAGCACCCGGAGTGGCCCCTGTGGTCGTTCCAGTTGATGGCCTTGTGGTGCGGCGTGGGTGGCGGCAACTTTGCCTCGTCGATGTCCAACATCTCCACCTTCTTTCCCAAGCGCCTGCAAGGCACCGGCCTGGGCTTGAACGCGGGACTGGGCAACTTTGGCGTAACCACGATGCAGGTCGTGATTCCGCTGGTGATGACCGTACCATTGCTCGGCTCGTTCGGCGGTGAGTCGATGACGCTGCAAAAGGAAAGCGGCTGGATCTTCGGCGCGATCCAGCCGGGCACGGCCACCTGGATTCAGAACGCCGGCTTTGCGTGGGTGTTGTCGCTGGTGCCGCTGTCGATCCTGTGCTGGTTTGGCATGAACAACCTCAAGACGGTTTCGCCCGACACCGGCGGCCCGATCACGGCGTTCCTGAAAATCATCTGGCTCTATACCTTGTCTTTCATTCCGGCGGGTGTCGGCCTGTACCTGTACCTGCCTGCGCCCAGTGGCCTGGGCATGCTGAACATGTGGCTGGCCATGCCGCTCATCATCGTGAGTACGCTGATGGTGATGAAGCTCACCGCTTTTGGCGCAATGAAGGACAACGTGGCCAAGCAGTTTGCGATCTTCAGCAACAAGCACACCTGGTCGCTGACCATCCTGTACATCGTCACTTTCGGGTCCTTTATTGGTTTTTCGATGGCGCTGCCGCTGTCGATGAAAGTGATTTTTGGTATCAGCCATGTACCCGACGCCAACGGCATCCTGCAACACACGCTTGTCAATCCCAATGGGCCGCCGGTGCTGGCCTACGCATGGATCGGCCCCTTCGTGGGCGCCGCAATTCGCCCTGTGGGCGGCTGGATCTCTGACAAGCTGGGTGGCTCCATCGTCACCCAATGGGTGTGCGCGACCATGGTGGTCGCCGGCGTGGCGGTGGGTTACGTGATGCAGCTGGCCTACCAGTCGGCCCATCCGGAAGAGTATTTCTTCATCTTTCTGGCTCTGTTCATCGTGCTCTTTGCCGCCAGCGGCATTGGCAATGGTTCTACTTTCCGTACCATCGGCGTGATCTTTGACCGCCAACAGGCCGGCCCTGTTTTGGGCTGGACGTCTGCGGTGGCTGCTTACGGTGCCTTCATTGCGCCAGTGGTCATTGGCCAGCAGATCAAGCTCGGCACGCCGCAGATGGCGATGTACGGGTTTGCCGTGTTTTACGCTTTGTGCCTGCTGCTGAACTGGTGGTTCTATCTGCGCAAGAACGCCGAAATCAAGAACCCCTGAATCCGCCCACTTTTCCCTGCTTCTAGGAGACAACCCATGAGCCATTTCCTCGACCGCCTTACCCACTTCTCGCAACCGCGCGAATCGTTTTCTGGAGGGCACGGTGTCACCACCGCCGAAGACCGCACCTGGGAAGACGCCTACCGCAACCGCTGGGCGCACGACAAGATCGTGCGCAGCACGCACGGCGTGAACTGCACGGGCTCGTGCTCCTGGAAGATTTACGTCAAGGGCGGCATCGTGACCTGGGAAACCCAGCAGACCGACTACCCGCGCACGCGCTGGGACATGCCTAACCACGAGCCGCGCGGGTGCTCGCGCGGCGCCAGTTACAGCTGGTACTTGTACAGCGCCAACCGCGTCAAATACCCCATGATTCGCGCCCGGCTGCTCAAGCACTGGCGCGAAGCGCGCCTGACACTGGAGCCGGTGGAAGCTTGGGCAGCAGTGGTGCAGGATGACGCCAAGCGGCGCGACTACCAGAGCGTGCGCGGTCTGGGCGGCATGGTGCGCTCGACCTGGGACGAGGTCAACGAAATCATTGCGGCGTCCAACATCTACACGATCAAGCAGCACGGCGCAGACCGCATCATCGGCTTTTCGCCGATCCCGGCGATGTCCATGATCAGCTACGCGTCGGGCTCGCGCTATATGTCGCTGATTGGCGGCGTCTGCATGAGTTTTTACGACTGGTACTGCGATCTGCCTCCGTCGAGCCCGCAGGTCTGGGGCGAACAAACCGACGTGCCCGAGTCGGCCGACTGGTTCAACTCCAACTTCATCATTGCATGGGGTTCCAACGTGCCGCAGACACGGACGCCGGACGCCCACTTCTTCACGGAGGTGCGCTACAAGGGTACGAAAACCGTTGCCATCACGCCCGATTACTCCGAAGTCGCCAAACTGTCGGACATCTGGCTGCACCCCAAGCAAGGCACAGACGCCGCCGTCGCCATGGCCATGGGCCACGTCATCCTGAAAGACTTTTACTTTGGTGGCAACGGCAAGCCGCGCTCGGCCTACTTCGACGACTACGCGCGCCGCTACACCGACCTGCCGATGCTGGTGATGTTGAAGGAACACCAGTTGGAAAACGGCAGTACCTGCCTGGTGCCCGACCGCTACGTGCGCGCCAGCGACTTTGCCGATCAGCTGGGCCAGGACAACAACCCTGAGTGGAAAACCGTGGCCCTGGATGCGGGCGGCCAAGTCGTCGTGCCGCAGGGCGCGATCGGTTTTCGCTGGGGCCCGGACGGCCGCGCCGATATGGGCCAATGGAACCTGGAAGCCAAGGAAGCGCGCGATGGCAATGAAGTCTCGCTCAAGCTGTCGGTGATGGAAGGCGAAGGCGGTGTGGAAAACGCTGCGACCGATCATGCACAAGTGGGTTTTCCGTACTTTGGCGGCGTGCACCACGAGCACTTTCCGAACAACGAGCAAAGCGATGTGCTGGTGCGCACCGTGCCGGTGCAGCGCATTGCCGTGGGCAGCGGCGAGGTGCTGGTCGCCACCGTGTTTGACCTGCAGGTGGCGCAGTACGGTATCGCCCGCGGCTTGCCGGGCGAGCTGGCAGCGGCCGACTTTGACGACAACACCCCCTACACCCCCGCCTGGCAGGAGCAGATCACCGGCGTGCCGCGCGACCAGATCATCACGGTGGCGCGCCAGTTTGCCGACAATGCGCACAAGACCGAAGGTCGCTCCATGGTCATCATCGGCGCCGGCATGAACCACTGGTACCACAGTGACATGAACTACCGCAGCGTCATCAACATGCTGATGATGTGCGGCTGCATCGGCAAGAGCGGTGGCGGCTGGGCGCACTACGTGGGCCAGGAAAAGCTGCGTCCGCAGACCGGCTGGACGCCATTGGCCTTCGCGCTCGACTGGATTCGCCCGCCGCGGCAGATGAACAGCACCAGCTTCTTCTATGCGCACACCAATCAGTGGCGCTACGAAAAACTCGGTGTCGATGAAGTGCTCTCGCCGCTGGCCGACAAGAAGCTGTATGGCGGCAGCATGATCGACTACAACGTGCGCGCCGAGCGCATGGGCTGGCTGCCGAGCGCGCCGCAGCTGCAGACCCATCCGATGCAGGTGGTCAAGGATGCGCAGGCCGCAGGCATGGACCCCAAGGACTATGTGGTCAAGTCGCTCAAAGACGGATCGTTGAAACTGAGCTGCGAAGACCCCGACCATCCAGACAATTGGCCGCGCAACATGTTTGTCTGGCGCTCCAACATCATTGGTTCGTCGGGCAAGGGGCACGAGTATTTCCTCAAGCACCTGCTGGGGACCAGCAATGGCGTGCAAGGCAAGGATCTGGGCAAGGAAGAAGCCAAGCCCGAAGAAGTGGTGTGGCACAACAAGTCGCCCGAGGGCAAGCTTGATTTGTTGGTCACGCTCGACTTCCGCATGAGCACTACCTGTCTGTATTCGGACATCGTGTTGCCCACGGCCACCTGGTACGAGAAGAACGACCTCAACACCAGCGACATGCATCCCTTCATCCATCCGCTGTCCACCGCGGTGGACCCGGTGTGGCAGTCCAAGAGCGACTGGGAGATCTACAAGGGCTTCGCCAAGAGGTTCAGCGAGCTGTGCGAGGGCCACCTGGGAGTCGAGAAGGAAATGGTGCTCACGCCGATGCAGCACGACTCGCCCGGCGAGCTGGCGCAGCCGTTTGACGTGAAGGACTGGAAGCGTGGCGAGTGCGAACTGATTCCGGGCAAAACTGCGCCGCAGATGCAGGTGATTGAGCGCGACTACCCAAATGTCTATAAGCGCTTTACTGCGGTCGGCCCGTTGCTCAAAAAGATAGGAAACGGCGGCAAGGGCATCGGATGGAACACTGATATTGAAGTCACGCAGCTTGGCCAGTTGAACGGCCTCGTCACCGAGCCCGGCGTGACGCAGGGCATGCCGCGCATCTTGAGCGACATTGACGCCTGCGAAATGGTGCTGCAGCTTGCGCCCGAGACCAACGGCCATGTGGCAGTGAAGGCCTGGGCGGCGCTGGGCAAGCAGACCGGCCGCGACCATACGCACTTGGCGCTGCACCGGGAAGACGAAAAAATCCGTTTCCGTGACATCCAGGCGCAGCCGCGCAAGATCATCAGTTCGCCCACCTGGAGCGGGATTGAATCGGAAACCGTGTCCTACAACGCCGGCTACACCAACGTCCACGAGTACATCCCATGGCGCACGCTCACCGGCCGCCAGCAGTTCTACCAAGACCACCCTTGGATGCTGGCTTTTGGCGAGGGATTGGCCAGTTACCGGCCCCCAGTGAACCTGAAGGCGACGGCGGGCGTGCATGGCATTCGAGGCAATGGCAATGCCGAAATTTTGCTGAACTTCATCACGCCGCACCAGAAATGGGGCATTCACTCGACCTACACCGACAACCTGATCATGCTTACGCTGAGCCGGGGCGGGCCGATCATCTGGCTCAGTGAAGACGATGCCAAATTGATTGGCGTGGAGGACAACGACTGGATTGAGGCCTACAACGTCAACGGCGCCATTGCGGCGCGTGCCGTGGTCAGCCAGCGGGTGAAACCGGGCATGGTGATGATGTACCACGCGCAGGAAAAAATCGTGAACACGCCCGGCTCGGAAATCACCGGCCAGCGAGGTGGCATCCACAATTCGGTGACACGCATCGTGCTCAAGCCGACGCACATGATTGGCGGCTACGCACAACTGTCCTACGGCTTCAACTACTACGGAACCATCGGCACCAACCGCGACGAATTTGTCGCCGTGCGCAAGATGGACAAGGTGGATTGGCTGGATACGCCACGGGAAGACGAACGCGCCTTCGCGGTGCAGCAACAGGGAGAGTCGGCATGAAAATTCGCGCGCAAATCGGCATGGTGCTGAATCTCGACAAATGCATTGGTTGCCACACCTGCTCAGTTACCTGCAAGAACGTCTGGACCAGCCGTCCTGGCATGGAATACGCGTGGTTCAACAACGTCGAGACCAAGCCCGGCATTGGCTACCCCAAGGAATGGGAAAACCAGGACAAGTGGAACGGCGGCTGGGTGCGCAAGGCCGACGGCTCCATTGAGCCGCGCCAGGGCGGCAAGTGGAAGCTGCTGATGCGATTGTTCGCCAACCCGAACATGCCACAGATTGACGATTACTACGAGCCCTTCACCTTCGATTACGACCACCTGCAGTCGGCGCCCGAAATGAAGGCTCCGCCTACGGCACGGCCGCGCAGCCTGATCACGGGCAAGCGCATGGAGAAGATCGAGTGGGGTCCGAACTGGGAAGAAATTCTGGGCGGAGAGTTTGCCAAACGCAGCAAGGACGCCAATTTTGATGGCTTCGAGCAGGTCCAAAAAGACATGGTCGGCCAGTTCGAAAACACGTTCATGATGTATTTGCCGCGTCTGTGCGAGCACTGTCTGAACCCTGCGTGCGTGGCGTCCTGCCCATCGGGCTCGATCTACAAGCGCGAGGAAGACGGCATTGTGCTGATTGACCAGGACAAGTGCCGCGGCTGGCGCATGTGCGTCTCGGGCTGCCCCTACAAAAAGATTTATTACAACTGGAAGAGCGGCAAGGCCGAAAAGTGCACCTTCTGCTATCCGCGCATCGAAGCGGGCCAGCCCACGGTCTGCTCGGAAACCTGCGTCGGTCGTATTCGCTACTTGGGCGTGCTTTTGTACGACGCGGATCGCGTCCAGGAAGCCGCCAGCGTAGAGCGCGACCGCGACCTGTACCAGGCCCAGCTCGATATCTTCATGGATCCGCACGATCCCGCCGTGATTGAGCAGGCGCGCAAAGACGGCATTCCTGAGGCATGGCTCGAAGGCGCCCGCAGGAGCCCGGTCTACAAGATGGCGGTGGACTGGAAAGTCGCGTTGCCGCTGCACCCTGAGTACCGCACGCTGCCCATGGTCTGGTATGTGCCGCCACTCTCACCCATTACGTCAGCGGCCAACGCCGGCAAGATGGGCGTCAACGGCGAGTTGCCTGACATTGCTCAGATGCGCATCCCCGTGCAGTACTTGGCCAACCTGCTGACCGCGGGCGACACCGCGCCGGTGGTGCGTGCCTTGCAGCGCATGCTGGCGATGCGCGCATACCAACGCAGCAAGCATGTGGACAACGAACAGAACCTCGCCGTGCTGGAGCAAGTCGGTCTGACCATGGCAGAAGTTGAGGACATGTACCACATCATGGCCATTGCCAACTACGAAGACCGCTTTGTGATTCCTTCCTCGCACCGCGAATACGCCGAGAACGCCTTTGACGTGCGCGGTGGCTGCGGCTTCACCTTTGGCAACGGCTGTTCCGAAGGCAGCAGTGAAGTCAGCCTGTTTGGCGGCAGCAAGAAGCGCACCATTCCAATCAAGATGGAGGTGTAGGCATGGCACTGTTCAACTCTATTCCCCACGCCAGCAAGAGCCTGCGCGTGCTGGCGCGTCTGCTGGGCTACCCGGACGACGGGCTGCGCGGCCACTTGTCCGAGTTGCGGGCTGCGCTGCACGTGGAGAAGGCCCTGCCGGCACCGCGCTTGGCCGAACTGGATGCGCTCATCGACACGTTGGGTCGCAAGGCGGCGCTCGAGGTAGAAGCCGACTATGTCGAGCTGTTTGACCGCGGACGCGCCACCTCGCTGCATCTGTTTGAGTATGTGCACGGCGACTCGCGTGACCGGGGGCCGGCCATGCTCGACTTGGCCAAGACCTATGAGCAGGCCGGTTTGTTTCTGGGCGAGGGCGAACTGCCCGACTTTCTGCCGGTGGTGCTGGAGTTCACATCCACGCTCGCACCGCGCCAAGCGCGCGAGTTCCTGAGCGAGATGGCGCACATTTTCAATGCCATCTTTGCCGCTTTGCAAAAGCGTGAAAGCCCGTATGCCGCCGTGCTCGGCGCCCTGCTGGAGCTGTCCGGCGAGAAGGCGTCGCCGGTCGACATCGCGCCCGAAGAGCCCATCGACGCTGTGTGGCAAGAGCCGGTGGTATTCGATGGCTGCTCATCCAAGGGCCAGTCACGGCCCGACCAGGTCCAACCCATTCACATCGTGCCCAAATCCGCCCGCGAGGCACTCAATTCCCTAGGAGCACAGCAATGACCTCCCTGCATGGTTTTCTCTTCGGGGTCTATCCCTACATCTGTCTGACGGTGTTCTTGCTCGGCAGTCTGCTGCGTTTTGATCGCGACCAGTACACCTGGAAAAGCGATTCGTCGCAGCTATTGCGCACCGGGCTGCTGCGCTGGGGCAGCAATCTGTTCCACGTAGGCATTCTGTTTCTGTTTTTTGGCCATTTGGTCGGGCTGCTGGCGCCGCACGCTTTTTATGCGCACTTCCTGGAAGCGTCGGTCAAGCAAAAAATCGCCATCTACTCCGGCGGTACTTTCGGCGTCCTGTGCTTCATTGGCCTGACGATGCTGATCTATCGGCGCATGTTTGACGAGCGTATTCGCTACACCAGCCACAAGACCGATTTGGCCATCCTGCTCATCTTGTGGGTGCAGTTGGTTGTGGGGCTGATCACCTTGCCATTTTCATGGGCGCACTCAGATGGCAGCGTGATGCTGGTCCTGGCCGATTGGGCACAGCGCATTCTGACGCTGCGCGCCGTGGATGCGGAGATGCTGGCGGGTCTGCCTTGGCCCTACCTGTTCCACATCGTGTTCGGCATGACGATCTTCTTGCTGTTTCCGTTCAGCCGTCTGGTCCATGTGTGGAGCGGTTTTGCCTCGGTGGGCTACCTGCTGCGCCCCTACCAAATCGTGCGCAGCCGCCGGCTTGACGTCGGCGTAACCACCCGCTCGTCGCATGCGCCGCAGCCGGTGCAGGCAAGCCGCGGCGCCGCTCAGCCCGGCACGGCTGCCTCCAAAGGAAAATTCTCGTGAGTGATGTTTCTTCATTTTCCCCAGTGGCAGACACCGGCGGCTGTGGCAGCGGTTGCGGTTGTGCCAGCGCCGCCGCCAGTGCTCCAGTGGCTCTCGCACAAGACATGCCCACGGCCAGCGTCAATGGCGTCGCCCTGCATGCGGAGGGGCAACGCCCTGAGGCCGGCGAATTGCGTGAGTTGGCGTATGCCGAGCTGCTGCGCCAGCGCGCGGTAGCGCTCGGTCTGCTGCCCCAGCACGCCGGACCCATGGCGCCTGAACTGAGCGAGGCCGAGCGCCAGATCCTTGAGGCCATGGTCGACGGCGAGGTCAGCAGCCCGCAGCCGCAAGAGGACGAATGCCGGCGCTACCACCAGGCACACGCTCCAGAATTCACCGTCGGACAAGCACTTCACGTGCGGCACATCCTGTTTGCAGTCACCCCTGGCATCAACGTGCAGGCGCTGGCCGTGCACGCTGAAAAGGCCTTGCTGGAACTGACCCACAAGGACACCCCGCCCAGTCGTTTCGCTGAGCGCGCGGCCGAGCTGTCCAACTGTCCGACCAGCACGCAGGGCGGCGATCTGGGCTGGATTGGGCCGGACGACTGCGCCCCTGAACTGGCCAAGGCGCTGTTTCACCAAACGCACAACCAGAGCGGTGTGGGTGTGCACCCCACGCTGGTGCACAGCCGGTTCGGCTTTCACATTATTGAAGTGCTGGAGCGCCGCGCCGGGACCGAGCCGACGTATGAAGAGGTGCGTGAACGCATTGAACGTCTGCTGGCGATGCAGTCCCGCGCCCGTGCGCTGTACCAATACATGGCCTTGCTCGCTGGCGAGGCCGAGCTCGAAAATATCGTGCTCGACGCTGCCGACTCTCCCTTGGTGCAGTAACCATGGGCCCGCGGGGCGGCGCCACCGGAAATGACTGCGACAGCAGCGCGGCCAGCGCCGACGATCTGCTGCTGCGTCTGCGCAGTTTCAAGTCCGACTATTTTCCACTGCACCAGCAGCGCTTTCAGGACTTGGTGGCGGAGGGGCAGCATCCCACCACATTGTTCATTGGCTGCTCCGATTCGCGCCTGCTGCCCTATTTGCTGACCGGCGCGGGGCCGGGCGAACTGTTTCTGGTGCGCAACGTTGGCGCTTTCGTCCCGCCCTACGACGGTTCCTACGGCCACCATGGCACGGCTGCCGCTATCGAGTTTGCGGTGCTCAGCTTGCAAGTGGGGCGCATCATCGTCTGCGGCCACAGCCACTGCGGCGCCATCAAGGCGTTGTACGAAGAAGTGCCTGCGGAAGCCAACAACCTGCGCCGCTGGCTCGAACTGGGGCGTGATGCCGCACTGCCGGTGGTTCCCACACCGGATGCCCTGCGGCGCACCGAGCAGCGTGCCGTGGTGCTGCAGCTTGAACGTTTGATGGATTACCCCATGGTGCGCCGGCGTGTGGTGGAAGGGCAGATCAGCTTGCACGGCTGGCACTACGTGATTGAAGAGGGCGAAGTCCACGTATTCGACGTCGAGAGCGGGCGCTTTGTCGCGGCCTCTGTGGCCACGCACAGTGGTACAGGTCCATACCACCCCTATGTCGAGCACGACGGGCAGGTGCTGTCGGATGAAAACCCTTAGATGGACAGAAAATTGTAAAAACATTCTCTGCGAACAGTTTGCGCTAAGTGCGCGCCAGGCTTGATATCGCCCTGCTTTCGCCACGCCGTCTAGCATAGAAAGCCAAGCCCTTTCTGGATGCCGAGTTCGCTTGAAAAGGCTAAACTGCCTTGGCTTTCCGAGCCCACTTTTTGCGGTGGGTGGACTTCGCCCGACGCGCTCTGCAGCGCGTTTTTGTCACACTACCTACGGATTCCACCATGAAGAGAGAAGACCTGGGCCGCGCGCAAGACGTCACGGCCATCCAGCCCATCAGCTTGGATGTACTGCAGGAAAAATATCTCAAACCGGGGGAGACCAGCGCCGAAGACCTGTTTCGCCGCGTAGCGCGTGCACTGGCTTCTGTCGAAGCCGAGGGCGAGCGGGAAAAGTACGAAGCCCTGTTCCTGGCCAACATGCATGCAGGCGCGATTGGCGCCGGGCGCATCATGAGCGCCGCTGGCACCACGATCCAGGCGACTCTGATCAACTGCTTTGTGCAGCCCGTGGGCGACTGCATCCAGGGCATGGATGACGAAGGTTTTCCCGGCATTTATGAAGCGCTGCGCGAAGCTGCAGAAACCATGCGGCGCGGCGGCGGCGTCGGCTACGATTTTTCGCGGATTCGCCCGCGCGGGGCCGAGGTCAAGGGCACGCATTCGATGGCGTCTGGCCCCTGCAGCTACATCAATGTTTTTGATCAGTCCTGCTCGACGGTGGAGAGTGCGGGGGCACGCCGTGGCGCCCAGATGGGCGTGCTGCGCATTGACCACCCAGACGTGATGGATTTCATCACTGCCAAGCGCACGCCCGGCCGCTGGAACAATTTCAACGTGTCGGTGGGTGTCAGCGACGCCTTTGTGCAGGCTGTGCTGGATGACCGGCCTTGGGAACTGGTGCACAAGGCACGCCCGGGTGCCACGGTGATGGGCAATGGTGCTTACCAGCGCACCGACGGCAAATGGGTGTACGAAAGCCTGCCGGCGCGCGAGCTGTGGGACACCATCATGAAGTCCACTTACGACTTCGCCGAGCCTGGCATTTTGTTTCTGGATCAAATCAACACCGACAACAACCTGCACTATTGCGAGGACATCAACGCCACCAACCCCTGCGGCGAGCAGCCCTTGCCGTCATATGGCTGCTGCGATCTGGGTCCCATCATCCTGACGCGTTTCGTTCGCCATCCGTTCGGCTTCGACGGCGTGCCGGGCTTTGATTTTGACGCCTTCGAAAAATCCGTGGCGCTGCAGGTGCGCGCTCTGGATAACGTGCTCGACGTCACTTTTTGGCCCTTGCCACAGCAGCGCGATGAGGCCCATGCCAAGCGCCGCATTGGCGTCGGCTTCACCGGCATGGGCAACACGCTGGCCATGCTCTGCGTTCGTTACGACAAGGATGAGGGCCGCGCCATGGCGGCACGCATCGCCGAGCACATGCGCGATGCCGCGTATTCGGCTTCGGTGGATCTGGCGATCGAAAAGGGCGGTTTCCCCAAGTTTGACGCCGACGGCTATTTGGCCAGCGGCACCTTTGCCAGCCGCCTCCCCGAGCCCATCAAGGCCCGCATCCGCGAACACGGCATCCGCAACAGCCATTTGCTGTCGATCGCGCCGACGGGCACAGTGAGCCTGGCCTTTGCCGACAACGCGTCCAACGGCATCGAGCCGCCTTTCTCCTGGATGTACAAGCGCCGCAAGCGCGAGGCCGATGGTTCCATGGCCGAATATTCGGTGGAGGACCATGCTTGGCGCCTGTACCGCGAGCTGGGTGGCGACGTGAACAAGCTGCCCGATTATTTTGTCTCGGCACTCGAAATGTCGGCCGAAGGCCACATCGCCATGATGAAAACCGTGCAGCCTTTTGTCGACACGGCGATTTCCAAGACGGTCAACATCCCTGCCGACTACCCGTATGAAGATTTCAAGGGCCTGTACCTGCAGGCCTGGCGCGCCAAGCTCAAGGGCTTGGCCACCTACCGGCCCAACAGCATCCTCGGTTCGGTACTGGAGGTGCATGCGGCCCCCGGCAGCGAAGTGGCCATAGCGCCGGAGGCCGCGCCCGTGGACCCCATGCGCACGGTGATCGAAAGCCGGCCCAAGGGTTCGCTCTCGGCCGTGGCCGAAAAGGTGGATTACTGGACGCAGGAGGGGCAAAAGCGTCTGTACCTTGTCGTGTCCTTCCTGCCGGTACCGGATCCGGAGACCGGCGGGCTGATTGACCGCGCCATTGAATTCTTCATGCCTGTGGGCCAGAGCGGCGAGTCGCAGCAGTGGGTGACGTCGAGCATGCGCTTGCTGTCGCTCGCAGCACGCGGCGGTTTTCTGGAGCGCGCGCTCAGCGACATGCGCAAGGTGGCCTGGGACCGCGGCCCGGTGCGCCTGGGGACGCACCAGAAGGCCGACGGAACCGTGGTGCCGATGTGGCACGACTCGGAAGTCGCTGCCATCGCCTATGCCGTACAGAACATTCTGGCGCGTCGCGCCCGACCCTTGTCCGGTGACGAAGAGTTGCCCGTAGGCGATGCTGCGCTGGTGGCCGTTTCGCCCGTCATGGCCGGCAAGAAGTGCAGCGAATGCGGCGCGCACGCCATGATCCGCAAGGACGGCTGCGACTATTGCACGCAGTGCGGCCACCTGGGCAGCTGCGGCTGAACCTGCCCCATTGCGCGTGCCCGGTCCGCCGGCCCCAAGC
>JBATPF010000164.1:0-6335 GCA_049291355.1 Giesbergeria sp. | reverse complement strand
CGGTGCATTTGCGCTTTGATGTGCAGGCATCGTCGCTGCCAGAAGATGTGCGAGAGCGCCTGCTGTGCCTGCGCGATGCGCGCATCACCGATGAAGGTGTGGTGGTCATCAAGGCACAGCAATTTCGTACCCAGCTGCAAAACCGCGCTGATGCGCTGGCGCGCCTCAATGCCTTGGTCAACAGCGTGGCCGTGCCGACCAAAGCGCGGCGGGCCACGAAGCCGACCTACGGAGCCAAGATGCGCCGCCTGGAGGGCAAGAGCCAGCGCAGCGATACCAAGGCGCTGCGCGGCCCGGTGCGCGACTGACGCACCGACTGGTGTGGCGGCCAGGTACTGGTACCGCCTGTGCAACGCTGTATCTGCTGGTGCGGGGCTTGTCGGGCGGCAGCAGAGGTCTAAAGTGGGAGGCTGCTTTGAAAGCCCACCATGTCCACTTCTTCCCAAGACATCTCCCTGCCCCGCAGCAGCCTTCCCGCACTGTATGTGTCCCACGGCGCGCCGCTGTTTGCGCTGGATGCGGGCGAGACCGGCCCGGCCTTGACACGCTGGGGTGCGGCGCTGCGCACCCAGTTCCCGGGTCTGCGCGGCGTGCTCATCATGTCGCCGCACTGGATGGCACCCGACGTGCGCGTCGGCACCGATGCGCAGCCGGCCACGTGGCACGATTTCGGCGGTTTTCCGCCCGCGCTGTACCAGTTGCAATACCCGGCACCCGGCTCGCCGGCGCTGGCGGGCGAGGTGCTTGCATTGCTGCAACAGGCCGGCATCGAGGCCGAGGGCGATGCCAAACGGCCGTTCGACCATGGCGCCTGGGTGCCGCTCATGCACCTGTTTCCGCAGGCCGATGTGCCCGTGGTGCAAATCGCTTTGCCAGAGCACGCTGGCCCGGCTGAGGTCTATGCGCTGGGCGCTGCCGTGCAAAGCCTGCGCAGCGAAGGCGTGCTCGTCGTCGGCTCGGGCAGCATGACGCACAACCTGGGCGAGTTTTTTGGCGGCGCGCGGGAACCTGCACCCTACGTGGTGGCGTTCAGCCGCTGGATCGAGGCGGCGCTGGCGCGTGGCGACGTGGCGGCCCTGCTGGACTACCGCCGCCTGGCCCCACAGGCCGCACGCGCCCACCCGACGGAGGAACATTTCCTGCCGCTGTTCTTTGCGCTGGGTGCTGCCGGCAAAGATTTGCACGCCAACTACTTGAGTCGCGAGGTGATGTACAGCATGCTGGCGATGGACGCATTCGAACTGCAGCCGCAAGCCTGAGCTATGGGGGTTGCAGATTTTTGGTTAAAACTGCCTCTGGCGCTTATCTATGCTTGATTTACCGCTCACATTTTTGAAGCGACCTGCCTTGCCCAGTGTGCCGCAGCCCTGGCTGCTGGTGCTGCTGCATGGGGTAGGCAGCAATGAGCAAGACCTGTATTCGCTCTGCGCGCAGTTGCCCGAACGCTACTACGTGATCAGCCTGCGCGCGCCCTACCGCATGGGGCCGGGCGCGTTCGCCTGGTTCGACTATTCGATTGAGCCAGGCGGCGTACGCACGATTGATGAGGCGCAAGAGGCGGCTAGCCGCGCACTGTTGGCTCAGACTTTGGCGGCTGCTTCGGAGCAGCTGGGCATTCCGCCCGAGCGCACCGTGGTGGCCGGTTTCAGCCAGGGGGGCGCCATGGCGCTGGGCCTGCTGCTGACGCAACCTGCGCTGATGCGTGCCGCCATCGTCTGGCATGGGCGCCTGCTGGACCAGCCGCTGGCGGCACTCGCCCCGGCCGACGCTTTCCGCGGACGGGCCCTGTGGGTCAGCCATGGCACGCACGATGGGGTGATCCCGCTGGCGCATGCGCAGGCCATTGCCCACCACGTGGCACCGTTGCCGCTGGCCTTCACTTACCGCGAATTCCCCAGTGAGCACGAAATCCGCCCCTCCGAGCTGGCAGCCACGCTGACTTGGCTTGAAGCCCTGAGCACCACGCCGAACGCGTTTTAGACCGCCACCGGCAGCGCCACCGTGCGCTTGACTTCCTTGAGCGAAAAACTGGTGGATATTTCGCGCACGCCCGGCAGGCTGCGGATGCGCGTGCGCACATAGTCGGCAAACATTTCCAGGTCGGGCGCCACCAGCTCGATCTGGTAGTCGTAGCGGCCCGAAAGGTTGTGGCACGACAGCACCTGCGGCAGCGCCAGCACCTCGCGCTCAAACGCCGCCGTCACCTCGGCCGTGTGGTTGTGCAGGCCCAGTTGCACAAAGCCCAGCACGCCGTAGCCCACGCGGTGCCGGTCCAGATGCGCGTGGTAGCCGCTGATAACGCCCGACTCCTCCAGTTGCCGCACCCGCCGCCAGCAGGGCGAGGTGGAAAGAGAGACGCGCTCGGCCAGCTCGCCCACGGTGGCGCGGCCGTCTTTTTGCAGCGCTTCGAGCAGGCTGCGGTCCACGGCGTCCAGCGTGGCGGCGGTGTGAAGCATAAATTGCCTTTGAAACTATAGAACAGGGTGAATGTTTCCAATATAGCGTCTCTGAGTGGGCCAGATAGCGAATTTTTGCCCGGTGATTTGGCAAAGAATTCAGTCACTACACACGCTATTCAGGAGACATCCCATGGGCAAGGCAAACCAGCACACCGGCGGCTTCAGCACCCGCGCCATCCACTTTGGCTACAACCCCGCTGATCACCAGGGCGCGCTGGTGCCGCCCATCTACACCTCGGCCACCTTTGCCTTTCCCGATGTGGGCTACGGCGGCCGCTGCTTTACGGGTGAAGAAAACGGTTACTTCTACACCCGCATTGCCAACCCCACGCTGGCGCTGCTCGAAGGCCGACTGGCCAGTCTGGAGCAGGGCGTGGGTGCGGTGGTGTTTGGCTCGGGCATGGGCGCCATCACGGCCACGCTGTGGTCCATGCTGGAGCCGGGCGACGAGGTACTGGCCGATATGACGCTGTACGGCTGCACCTTTGCGTTCCTGCACCACGGGCTTGGGCGATTTGGCGTCAGCGTGCGCCACGTGGACATGACCGATCCGGCCAATGTGGCAGCCGCGCTGACTGACAAGACGCGTGTGGTCTACCTCGAATCGCCCGCCAACCCCAACATGCGCCTGGTGGACATCGCGGCGGTATCCGCCCTGGCCCACGCAAGCGGCGCCAAAGTGGTGGTGGACAACACCTACTGCACGCCCTACCTGCAGCAGCCCCTGCTGCTGGGCGCCGATGTGAGCGTGCACTCCATGACCAAATACCTCGGTGGTCACGGCGACCTGACGGCTGGCGCCGCCATCTTTGCCGATGCCGAACTGGCCCAGCGTGTGCGCCTCTATGGCCTCAAAGACATGACGGGCGCGGTGATGTCGGCACAAGACGCGCACCTGGTGATGCGCGGCCTCAAGACCCTGGCGCTGCGCATGGACCGCCACTGCCAGAGCGCGCAGACGGTGGCCAACTTCATTGCCGCCCACCCTGCCACCGCCGTGGTGCATTACCCCGGTCTGCCCAGCTTTCCGCAGCATGCACTGGCCAAGCAGCAGATGCGCCAGATGGGCGGGATGATTGCCTTTGAACTGCAAGGCGGCCTGGAGGCCGGCGTGTGCTTTATGGATGCGCTGCAGCTCGTCACCCGCGCTGTGAGCCTGGGCGATGCCGAGACCCTGGCCCAGCACCCGGCCAGCATGACGCATTCGGTTTACACACCCGAAGAGCGCGCCGCACACGGCATATCGGAAGGCCTGGTGCGCATGTCGGTGGGGCTGGAGGATGTGCAGGACTTGCTGGCCGATATCGGCCAGGCGCTGGACCTGGCACATGCCATGCCTCGTGGCAGCGTTTCGCCGCAGTCAGTGCGTGACGAAGAAGCGGCTTGCGCGCCAGCGGCGTAAGCGCACGCGAGGAGTAGGGCGGGGCCGCGCACCCTCGCTGGACGCCCTCGGGCTCACTATTTCTTTCTGAACCGCCTACAGTCCCCCTCATGAACGCCGCCACCCCCCACGCCATGCTGCAAGCGCCAGAGCCAATCGACTCCGACCCCGAAGAAACCGCAGAGTGGCGCGATGCCTTTCTGGCCTTGGTGGCCACGCAGGGGCCCGAACGCGCCCGCCACATGCTGCAGGAACTCGCGCGCCTGGCGCGCTCGCAGCGCGTGGGCTGGCAGCCGGGTTGGAACACGCCGTACGTGAACACGGTGGGCGTCGCGGAGCAGGGCGTGTTCCCGGGCGACCTGGCCATCGAAGAGCGGCTGGGCTCCATCATCCGCTGGAACGCGCTGGCCATGGTGGTGCGCGCCAACCAGGCCTATGGCGAGCTGGGTGGCCACATTGCCAGTTACGCCAGTGCGGCCGATTTGTTCGAAAGCGGCTTCAACCACTTCTTCCATGCGCGCGAAGGTTTGGGCGAGGGGCAGCACCGGGGCGATCTGGTGTTCTTTCAGCCGCACAGCGCGCCGGGGGTGTATGCGCGCGCCTTCCTCGAAGGTAAGCTCTCTGAGCAGGATTTGATGCACTTTCGCCAAGAGCTGACGGCACCGGCCGCAGGCGCGCGCGGCCTGTCGAGCTACCCGCACCCCTGGCTCATGCCCGACTTCTGGCAGTTCCCCACGGGCTCGATGGGCATCGGGCCGATTAGCAGCATCTACCACGCGCGCTTTATGCGCTACCTCACGCACCGCCAACTGCTTGATTGCTCCACCCGAAAAGTGTGGGGCGTATTTGGCGACGGCGAGATGGACGAGCCCGAGAGCACCAGCGCGCTCACGCTCGCCTCGCGAGAAGGCCTGGACAACCTGGTCTGGGTGGTCAACTGCAACCTGCAGCGGCTCGACGGCCCGGTGCGCGGCAACGGCCGCATCATCGACGAGCTGGAGCGTTTGTTCGCCGGGGCCGGCTGGAACGTCATCAAACTCGTCTGGGGCAGCGACTGGGACGGCCTGTTTGCCCGCGACCTCACCGGCGCGCTGGCACGCGCTTTGGAGGGCACGGTGGACGGCCAGATGCAGACCTTTGCCGCCAAGGACGGGCGCTTCAACCGCGACAATTTCTTTGGCCAAAACCCGGAACTGGCCGCGCTGGCCCAGGGCATGACGGACGAGCAGATCGACCGCTTGAAGCGCGGCGGCCACGATTTGGTGAAAATCCACGCCGCCTACGCCGCCGCTGCGGCGCACAAGGGCCAGCCCACCGTCATCCTCGCCCACACCAAAAAGGGCTACGGCATGGGCACCTCGGGCCAGGGCAAGATGACCACGCACAGCCAGAAGAAGCTCGACGGCGCGGACCTGATTGAGTTTCGCAACCGCTTCAACCTGCCACTCACCGACGCGCAGGCCACCGGCCTGGCTTTTTACAAGCCCGCAGAGGACAGCGCAGAAATGCAGTACCTGCGCAGCCACCGCCAGCAGCTCGGCGGCTACCTGCCGCGCCGCGAAACCGCGTGCGAGGCACTGCCCGTACCGCCCATCACCAGCTACGCCCAGTTCGCGTTGCAGGCCGCTGGCAAGGAGATGAGCACCACCATGGCCTTCGTGCGCATGCTCACGGGTCTGCTCAAAGACGCAACGCTCGGCCCGCGCATCGTGCCCATCGTGGCCGACGAGGCACGCACCTTTGGCATGGCCAACCTGTTCAAGCAGATTGGTATCTACAGCAGCGTGGGCCAGCGCTATGCGCCGGAAGATATCGGCTCGGTACTTGCCTACCGCGAGGCGCTGGACGGGCAAATTCTCGAAGAAGGCATCAGCGAGGCGGGGGCGATTGCCAGTTGGACCGCCGCAGCGACGAGCTACAGCGTGCACGGCGTGGCCATGCTGCCGTTCTACATCTACTACTCGATGTTCGGCTTTCAGCGCGTGGGCGACGCCATCTGGGCCGCTGCCGATCAGCGCGCACGCGGTTTCCTGCTGGGCGCCACTTCGGGCCGCACCACGCTGGGCGGCGAGGGCCTGCAGCACCAGGACGGCACCAGCCACGTGGTGGCAGCGACCATCCCCAACTGCAAGGCCTACGACCCGGCCTATGCGGGTGAAATGGTGGTCATCGTCGATGCCGGCATGCGCGAAATGGTGACCGAACAGCGCGATGTTTTCTACTACGTCACGCTGATGAACGAAAACTACGCCCAGCCGGACTTGCCGGAAGGCGCAGCAGAGGGTGTTTTGCGTGGTTGCTACATATTCAATAGCTGGAATCGCTTGTCAGATAAGCGCGAGAGGCCTATTTCATCTAAAAGTGTGACGCTGCTGGGCTCCGGTGCCATCTTGACCGAGGTGGTCAAGGCGGCCGAGCTGCTGGTCGCTGAGGGCTTCGAGGTGACGGTGCTGAGCGTGACGAGCTGGAGCGAACTGGCGCGCGACGGCCAGGCC
>JBATPF010000163.1:0-17012 GCA_049291355.1 Giesbergeria sp. | reverse complement strand
CCCAATAAGGCCGGCAGCGCGCCGGTGGTGCGCGCAAACGCCGCAAACCACTGCGGACTGAGGATGGTGGTTTCCCAGGTGAGACGGTATTCGCGGAAGGCAAAGCCGAGCAACAGGCCCAGCAGCACAAAGACAAATCCCACCGTCCAAACCAAATGGCTGCCCAAACCGAAGACCCAGGGAGCGAGCCGCTCCCGCGCCACCAACCGCGTTCCGGCGCGCAGCATGGGCGCAGCCTGTGGCCCCCGCCAGAACGGCAGGCGCAAGACCAGTGTGGCCAGAAAGCGGCCCAGAGAAAGCATGCCATTGGTCTGGGACCTGCCGCCGCGTGCCAGTAGCAGGGAGCCCAGCCAGAACAGCAAAGTGAGGGCGTGCAGACCCAGCGCCGAGACGAACGCGCTGGCTGCGTTGATGGAACGTCCGTCAGCGAGCACGGCAAACAGCAGGCCGTTGGTCAAGGCCACAACCGCCGCCGCTAAAAGCAGCGCCAGCAGCCAGGCGGCGCCCCGCCAACGCGCAAGTTGTGCCGCTAGGCCCAGACGCTCACCCAGCAGCCAGGCGCGCTCGCGCAGCTGTTCGCGCAGGGAAAGACCGCTGCGGTGCGCCCGCGCCAGCGCCTGCGGGTCGTCCAGCGGGCCGTTTTGCTCGATGAGCTGCACGGCCTCGGCTACCCAAACCTGCGCGAGCAGGGACTTCGGCAGGGCACTCAAGCGGCCACCCCGGAGCGCATCGGCCCAAAGAAGGTGCTTGTAATGCCAAGTCGCGCTTTCGTCTGACAGACAACGCGTCGAAAGGGCGTTGAAATCAACTTCAACCGGTTTCCTCCGGCCCTACCGCACCACTTCCTACGGAGGTTCACCATGAAACGCCATTGCACGCACCGCACCGCCAAGCACTCGCTTGCAGCGTTCGCTGCGACCGTGGCGCTGGCGTTGGTGGCTTCGGTGACGCAGTTGCTTCCCGACATTACCGCGCAGTCGGCAGACGCCCTCTCCCACCTGCCCGATGGCCTCGACAGGGCTCTGGCAGCGGCGGCCATTAAATAAGCACTGGAACGGCGCCGAACGCTGGCCAAGCGTTCGCTCGGTTCAGTCACGCGGGTTTTCCTGATTCACGATGGCCATGCGGCGGCGAAGGCGCGCTGCTTGCGGTTCGTCTCCTTTGCCCTCGGCGAGCTTTTCCTGAACCCCTAGCCACGCGAGCAGCGGCCGGCGCCAGCCTTGGCGCGAGGCGGTGTCCACGGCAAGCTGCACCAGTTGCGGTGACGCCTGACCCCGGGCAAAGCGTGCACCTGCAGCCACCAATTGCGCGAGGGGATCGGACTGAGCGGCAATGACCGCCGCCGCCTGCTCCGGGCCCGCGCGGGCCGCTGCCTGCTGCGCCTGCGGCAGCAAGGCGATATCGGCAGGATCGGCACG
This sequence comes from Giesbergeria sp., assembly GCA_049291355.1. Classification (GTDB taxonomy): domain Bacteria; phylum Pseudomonadota; class Gammaproteobacteria; order Burkholderiales; family Burkholderiaceae_C; genus Simplicispira. Next base: position 15,594 of record JBATPF010000163.1, on the reverse strand, counting down.
GCCTGCGAGATAGCGCGCATAGGCACGCTCGGCGGGCGTCGCATCTTGTGCCAAAGCGTCAAAACGCGTGCAGGGCGCGAGGTCCAGACTGGCCACCTGGGCAGCGCAGCGCAGCAGTTCCAGGCGCGCCAGTTGCGCGGCGTCGCCCGTGCGTGCCAGTTCACTGCGCGCCCGCGCGAACTCTGCACTCTCCACGCGCTGCCGACCTTCAAAATACGCCTGAACGGCACGGTCGGATGCGCTGTGGGCGTTCAGCTGCCAGTCGGGTGCTGGCGGCTTGCTGGCGCAGGCCGCTAGCAAAGCCAAGCATCCACACAGAGCGAGGCGCGGAGTGGTCTGCAAAACGTAAGCACAACTCATGGCAGAACAATCTCCTTCTCGCTGGCAAACGGCCAGCGCCGGTTGATCTCGTTGACCAGGCCATCCACCTTGCGCAGGCTCGCTTCGACTTCGGCGCGCAGCGCGCCCAGGTCCGCCGTGCCCTCAGCCACGTTGCTGCCCACCGCCTGCGCCTGCACCAGCACTGCGTCCACCTTGGTCAGACTGGTGCGTGCGTCGGCCAGCAGCTTGCGCAATTCGATCACCGTGGCGCGCGCCTCGGGCATCACGCCTTGCGCGCCAAACACCTGTTCATCGGCGCGCGCAGCCATATGGTCAATGCGCGCCAGCAGCGCATTGGTTCGATCCAGTGTCTGCACGATCTTCTTCGCATCGGCTTCGCTTCCCATCAGCATGCCCAGCGCGCCGCCCGGCCCCTGAAGGCGTTCGGTCAGCGTGCGCACGTTGCCCAGGCTGGCGCCCAGCGCCGAATCGGCGGCGGTAAGGGCGTTGAGGTTGCCGAGCAGGTCGCGCGCCGAGGACATCAATTGGGGTATCTCGGCCGTGGCGTCGCCGCGCAGCACGGGGCGTTCGGCGCCATCGGGCAGCGCGGCATCCTCAAGCATGCCGGTATAAGCCCGGATGCCGGTTCCTCCGACGATGCCGCGCACCAAGGTGAAAACGCTGGACACGCGCAACCAATGCGCATCTTTCTGCGGCACGTCGATGAGGATGCGCGCCGTGCCGTCGCCGCCCAGCTCAATGCGGCGCACCCGGCCAATCGGAAAGCCCGAGAACGTCATGTCCATGCCCACCACGACGCCCTCTGAATCGTCGGCGATCAGCACCAGGCGCTGCGTGGGCTCAAATGCGCCCCGCGCCACCATCAAGTACAGGGCGGATCCGACCACCAGAACGAGCGTGAAGAACAGCAGCGCGAAGGCCTTGACCCGCAGGTGCGCCACGGGGCGAATGAGCTCGGCTTCGCCCAACTCGGCGGCCATCGGTTCAGGCTGGGATGGAGAGGTCATGCAATCCAGAACGAAGAGAAAGATTCAAACAATTCAGTAGTAGTTGCCAACGAGAGAGATCATCTCGATCAGCAGCAAGACGGCAAACATGCGGGCCAACCCGCCCAACTCGGAACGGCGCTCGCTCTTGCCCAAATCGTAGAGCCCGGCGGTCATGGGAATCACGGCGATGGCCAGGCTGAAAAACAGCGTCTTGAGCGCGAACACCAGCGTCACTTCGGGCGAAAACACATGGCCGAACATGCGCGTAAAGCTTGCAAGGCCCGCCGTGTTGAAGCCATACACGCTCAGGTAGGACATCATCAGCGCCACCACGCAGGACAGCGCCGCCAGGGTCACGCTGGCAAACGCGGCAGCCACCACGCGCGGCAGCAGCTCCATACGTACGGAGTCCGCGCCGGCCCGGTCCAGCGCCGCCAGCCGCCCGCTCACGCGCAGGCTGGCAAGCTGCGAGCCGCTGGGGATGGCGCAGCGCATGGCGACAAACATGGCGGCCGTCAACGGAATCAACTCCAGCACCAGCACGCGAATCACCATCTCCAGCGCATAGCGCGAGAGGCCGTAACTGAGCGCCGTCACCACCACGATGCGGGTAATGACCAAGCTCAGCAGCGCGGCCAGCACAGTGAAGCCGATCAAGATGGGGGTGGTTTCCAGGTACATGCGCCGCGCCATCAGGCCCCGCCCCAGCCGGCCGTAGCTCGACGGCGATAGCCCCAGCACCAGCACCACGGCGCCCAGATAGACAATGCGCCACCAAGCCAGCGCCCAGCCCCAGATCAGACGCGCAAGGCGCTCGGGCAAGGTGAGAACGGGTTGGCTTAGCAGCATGGCACTTCATCATAGCGTTGCCAGCGAAATTTCTAATAAAATATGCCTCTAGCGCTTATTCCAATTGCGTAGATAGCTATTAAATTGGAAGCATTCATCGTTTACTGACTGTGGCCCGCACTTCGGGCGTCCTTCCTGCCCCCATGTCCGGACCGCCTTCTTCCCCACCAGGCCTGCCCGCCGCAGTGCCCCATAGCCTGCTTGAAGATGCGATCGCCATCTTTACCGGGGTGACGCTGATCTCCGTCGGCGTGGCGTTGTTCACCAGCGCCGGCCTGCTGACGGGCGGCACGGCGGGGCTCGCCTTCCTGCTGCACTACTCGGCTGGCTGGGGCTTTGGCAAGGTGTTCTTTGTGATCAATCTGCCCTTTTACTGGCTCGCACTGCGCAAGTTTGGCAAGGCGTTCACGCTCAAGACCTTCATTGCCGTGGCGCTGCTGTCGCTGCTGACCGAGCTGCAGCCACGGTTTTTGCACTTTGCCGATCTGCAGCCGCTGTATGCAGCCATTGCAGGGGGCCTGATCACCGGCACGGGCTTCTTGGCGCTTTTCCGGCACCGCTGCAGCCTGGGCGGTGTGGGCATTTTGGCGCTGTACCTGCAAGACCGGCATGGCTGGCGTGCCGGCAAGATTCAAATGGGGCTCGACTGCGCCATTGTGCTGCTCGCGCTGTGGAGCGTGGAGCCTTCTCGTGTAGCGTATTCGGTGGTAGGGGCCGTGGCGCTCAACCTGGTGCTGGCCATGAACCACCGCCCGGGGCGTTACATGGTGGTTTGAAGCGTCAGAACGTGTTCACGGTCTCAGACGCGCCACTTTTCCAGCAGCTTGTCGGGATTGAGGCTGTCGTAGGTCTCAAAAGGCTGATGAATCCAGGGGTTGGTGGGCAAGAATTCCACCGAATAATCGGCCTCGAACGTCGACAAGGCCTTGGTCCAGATCACGGCGCTGCGCAGTTCGGTGATCGGAGCGTAATTGGTCTTGAGCATCTTGATCACAGCGTTCAAGGTGTGGCCGGTATCGGCCAAATCGTCCACCAGCAGCACACGGCCGGCGATCTCGCCCTTGGGCGTGGTAATGAAGCGCGCGATGTCGAGGTGCCCCTGCACCGTGCCAGCCTCGGCGCGGTAGGAGCTGGTCGACATGATGGCCAGGGGCTTGTCGAAAATGCGGCTGAGAATGTCGCCAGGGCGCAAGCCCCCGCGCGCCAGGCACAGAATGGTGTCGAACTGCCAGCCCGACTGGTACACGCGCAGTGCCAGTTTTTCGATCAGGCTGTGGTATTCGTCGTAACTGACGTAGAGATGCTTGCCGTCTTCAGTCAACATGGGTTAGCTCCTGATTCAATAGCTATCAAACCAATCATGGTCTGCGCTGGGGGCCGATTCAGCTTGGCAAAAACGGATGTTGCATCATGATGGTGTGGTCGCGGTCTGGGCTGGTAGAGATGATCGCTACCGGGACGCCCGTGACATGTTCGATACGCTGGAGGTACAGGCGCGCGGCAGGCGGCAAATCCTCATACCGTGTCACGCCCACCGTCGACTGCGTCCAGCCCTCCAGCCGCTCGTACACAGGCTTGCAGCGGGAAATGTCGTCCGCGCCCATGGGCAGAATGTCGGTGTGTGCACCGTCGAGCTCGGAGCCGGTACACAGGAGGAGTTCCTCCAGGCCATCGAGCACGTCCAGCTTGGTGATGCACAAGCCGGTGAGACCATTGACCTGGGCACTGCGCTTGAGCAAGGCCGCGTCAAACCAGCCGCAGCGGCGGCTGCGCCCCGTGACCACGCCTTTTTCCGCGCCCACGGTGGACATGTGGTACCCCGGCGTGCCGGGTTTTTCCCATTCGAGTTCTGTCGGGAATGGGCCACCACCCACGCGCGTGCAATAGGCCTTGGTGATTCCCAGGATGTAATGCAGCAGACCCGGGCCCACGCCCGAGCCGGCCGCCGCATTGCCGGCCACGCAATTGCTGGACGTCACATACGGATAGGTGCCGTGATCGATGTCGAGCAAGGTGCCTTGCGCGCCCTCAAACAACAAGTTGGCACCGGCCTGGTGCGCGTCATTGAGTTCGCGGGAAACGTCGGCCATCATGGGCTTGAGCTTCTCCGCGTCGTGCATGGCGCTGGCATACACCGAGTCGAAATCAATCGCCGGGGCATTCAGATAGGTGGTGAGAATGTGGTTGTGCAAGTCCAGCAGCACCCGCAGCTTTTGAGCAAAGCGCTCGGGGTGTTTGAGGTCTTGCACCCGCAGCGCACGCCGAGCAATCTTGTCTTCATAGGCCGGGCCAATGCCTTTGCCCGTGGTGCCAATGCGTTCGCTGCCAGCCGATTCACGGCCGGTCTCGCGCGCAGCGTCGAGCGCGGCGTGGAACGGCAGAATCAAGGGGCAGGCCTCACTGACACGCAGGCGCGAACGCACTTCCACACCAATCGCCTCAAGGCGATCGATTTCCTTGAACAACTGCTCGGTAGACAGCACTACGCCATTGCCGATATAGCATTTAATGCCGGGACGCATGATGCCGCTTGGAATCAGGTTCAAGGCCGTCTTGACGCCGTTGATCACCAGCGTATGGCCCGCGTTGTGCCCGCCCTGAAAACGCACCACGCCCTGGGCGCTTTCCGTGAGCCAATCGACCAGCTTGCCCTTGCCCTCGTCGCCCCACTGGGTGCCTACGACAACAACGTTCCGCCCTTTGGTACTGTTCATCTCGAATCCGGTTCAGAAATCACACAAGGCATCAGAGGGCACGAGCCACCCATTCGCCGCCAATGCACGCCAGTTCCCTGTCGCAGCGAAATTCATCCACTTCACTCTCTTGCCCTGGCAACACGCAGACCACGGTCTCGCCACTCGCGCGCAAGGCCGCAATGGCCGCCCGCACGTCGGCCGCGTCTCCCCACGGGGCACGAATGGCACCGCGCAGTACACGTGCGGGAACGATGCCAACCAGTTGCTTGAGGTCCATGCCAAAGCCCACCGCCGGGCGCTTGCGGCCAAACGCCGCTCCCACCGCGTCGTAGCGGCCTCCCTTGGCCACCGCATCGCCCGCAGCGTGCGCATAAATGGCAAAGTGCACGCCGCTGTAGTACGCGTAGCCGCGCAAATCGGCCAGATCGAACCCGACACGCGTATCCGCAATTCGGCTGCCAAGCCACTGCAAATCGTCAAGCGCCACACCAATAGCTGGCATCGCTGGCAAAACGCGCCGCGCCTCAGCAATCACCGTGGTGTCACCGTACAACTGCAGGAGCGCGAGCAGTCCCTCGCGCGAGGCAGTTGGGAACCCGCGGCACAGCGACGCCAGTTCGCTGGCGTCCTTGGCTGCGAGTGCGGCGTAGATGGCATTGCGGACGCTGGGTTCCAAGGAAACCGGTTCAAGCAGGCTGCGGACAATACGAATGTCACCCATGTCCACACAGGCGGTACGCACCTGCGCTACGCGCAGGCAAGCAAGCGCCAGTTCAAGACTCTCCAAATCGGCCTCGCGGCCGGCGTGCCCATAGGTTTCTGCACCAAACTGCAGCGGCTCGCGCGAGACGTGGGGACGATCCGGCCAAGTGCGCAGCACCGGCCCGCAGTAACACAAACGCGTGACGCCATGGCGGTTAAGCAGATGCGCGTCAATGCGCGCCGCCTGTTGCGTGGTGTCGGCCCGCAAGCCGAGCATGCGGCCCGACATCTGATCCACCAGTTTGAAGGTCTGAAGATCCAGTGCTTCGCCAGTGCCGGTGAGCAGGGAATCGAGATGCTCCAGCAACGGCGGCATGATCAGCTCATAGCCATAGCCTCTGGCGGTGTCGAGCAAGCTGCGACGCAATTCTTCGATGTGTCTGGCCTCTGAAGGCAGCACATCGGCAATGTGATCCGGAAGGACCCAAGCAGACATGTAGGGGGAAGAGGCAGAGGGAAAGCGGTGATTCTACCGGGTACGTCCTTGCGCGCGTGCAAGTGGCGCACGGCTCGGCAGGAACAAGCTGCCGGCGCGCGGAACTCTTTACTTGCGGCCCGCGCCCGACTCAGGCGCAGGCGAACGCATGGAACGGAAGAAATCCGACGACGCAGGGTCCAGCACCATCACGTCGCCCTTTTTGTTCATGCTGGCCTTGTAGGCCTCGAGGCTGCGATAAAACCGCGCAAACTGCGGATCCTTGCCAAAGGCATCGGCGTAAATTTTGGCAGCAGCTGCGTCGCCTTCGCCCTTGACCTTCTGGGCATCGCGGTAAGCGTTGGCAACGGCGATCTCCCGCTGGCGGTCCGCGTCGGCTCGAATCTTTTCCCCTTCGGCGGCGCCGGTGGAACGCAGTTCATTCGCTACCCGCTTGCGCTCGGCCTCCATGCGCCGATAGACCGATTCGGTGATGGCTTCGACATAGTCGATGCGCGTAATGCGCACATCCACGACGTCCACGCCCCACGGCTTGGCACCGCGCACCGATTCCAGCACTTCGCGCTTGACGTCGGCCATCAGATCTTCACGCTTGAGCGAGAGCAATTCCTTGACCGTACGTTTGTTGATTTCTTCCTGCAGCGAGTTGCGCACAACGCGGTTGAGCTGCATGGCTCCGGCGTTTTCGTCCAGCCCCACGTTGCGGATGTACTGCGACGGCTCGCTGATCCGCCAGCGCACGTACCAGTCGATCACCACGCGCTGCTTTTCGGCAGTGAGCATGGGTTCGGCGTCGGTACTGTCAAGCGTCAGAAGGCGTTTGTCGATGTATGAGACGTTTTGAAACGGCGGAGGCAGCTTGAAATTGAGCCCCGGCTCGGTGATCACCTCTTTGATCTGCCCCAAGGCATACAGCACACCGAACTGGCGCTGATCGACAACGAAAACCATGGAGCTGAGCAAGGCCAGCGCCACGAGAATGGTAGATGCAATAAAACCAACCCTGTTCACTCTGCTCTCCTAGCGCGACTCGCGCTCACGCGAGCGATTGGCATCACGTACACGCGAATCAGTCGACAAATTCGATGGACTGGTAGCCGGCAAGCTCGGACTCACCGCATTGGACGCGGGCTCGGCCGGGGAAGCTGACGCACCGGTTCCCGCACCGGCAAGAATCTTGTCAAGCGGCAGATACAACAGGTTCGAGCCGCTGCGGGAATCCACGAGCACCTTGGTGACATTGCTGTATACCTGCTGCATCGTCTCGATGTACATGCGGTCTCGCGTGACCTGGGGTGCCTTTTCGTACTCTGCAAACACCGCCTGGAATCGCTGCGAATCGCCTTGTGCTTGCGCGACAATGCGGGCCTTGTAGCCGTCCGCCTCCTCTTTCAGGCGCGACGCAGCGCCAACTGCACGGGGAATCACGTCGTTGGCATAGGCCTGGGCTTCGTTCTTTGCACGCTCACGTTCCTGGCCAGCCTTGAGCACATCGTCAAAAGCCGCCTGCACCTGCTCAGGGGGCCGCACGCCACCCTGCTGCAAGTTGACCGCTACAACTTCCACGCCGACCTTGTAGCGATCAAGAATGGTCTGCATCAATTCGCGCACACGCGGCGCAATCTGATCGCGCTCTTCAGCCAACGCCGAGTCCATGCGCATCTTGCCGACCACTTCGCGCACGGCGGTTTCTGCCGCCTGCACTACAGCGTCGCCCGGATTGCGGCTCTCGAACAGCCAGGCACGTGCATCGCCCAAACGGTACTGAACCGCGAACTTGATCTCCACGATGTTTTCGTCTTCGGTCAGCATGGCCGATTCGCGCAGTCCGGTAGATTTGATGACCGCATCGCGCCCCACGTCCACTGAGCGAATTTGCGTGACAAACACCAACTCGTGTCGCTGAATCGGGTACGGCAGTCGCCAGTTGAAACCCGCGCCCACCGTGGACTTGTATTTGCCGAACTGAGTGATGACGGCCTGCTGGCCTTCCTGCACGATGAAAAACCCAGTCCCCAGCCAGATGAGCACCACAATACCCGCAATCAAACCCAGACCCACGCCGGCGTTCTTCATGTCGGGCTGAAAATTACCCCCACCAGCGCCGCGCCCACCGCCGCCGCGCTTGCCAGCGAACAGGCCTGTGAGACGCCGATTGAAATCGCGCCACAGCTCGTCCAGATCGGGTGGCTGCCCCCCCGCCTTGGGACCATTCGGACGCTGATCTGGGCGTTGCTCCGGGCGCTGCTCCGAGGTGGGCTCATCACGGCCCTCCTCACCCCCCCTGCCCCAGCGCGGGTCGTTCAGGTTGAACACGCCAAGCAGGCGCAAATACCAAGGCGCCGCGCGCTGCGGCGAAGGGGACGAATTCATGCGCAAAATTCTCGGTTTCTGTTAATTTTTGAAGGCAACTGCAAAACTGGTGCCGAAAATGGAAAATTCAATCGCTCACCGGCGTTTCTCGGCCAGCAGCGGTATGAGCGAGCACGATTTCGCTGATTTTCTCTCGAAGCTCTGCCATTCCAAGAGATTTCAAGGCGCTGACAAAAACACGCGGAACGGAGCGCCCGGCAAGATCGTAGCTGTCGATCAGATTCAACGGCCGCTGCGCCGGCGCAATGTCATCGAGTTTGTTAAAAACCAAAAGCTGCGGAATGTCCTGCGCACCGATTTCCTGCAACACCTTTTGGACCTGCTCAATCTGCTCCGGAAAGCCCGGGTGTGCAGCATCTACCACGTGCAGCAATAAATCGGCTTCAACGGCCTCCTGCAAGGTAGCCTCGAACGCGTCGACCAGCCCATGCGGCAGGTCCCGAATGAAGCCCACCGTATCGGAAAGAGAGACCGACCGGCCAATGTCGCCGAGATAGAGCTGCCTGGTGGTGGTATCAAGTGTGGCGAAGAGCTGGTCTGCTGCGTAGACGCGGGCCTTGACCAGCGCATTGAACAGCGTGGACTTCCCCGCATTGGTATAGCCTACCAAGGAAATGCTGAAAACTTCGGCGCGGGAGCGATGGCGCCGCTGGGTATTGCGCGTTCGCTTGACCTTGACCAGCCGATCTTTGGTGCGCTTGATGGCCTCGTCGATCATGCGGCGGTCGAGTTCAATCTGCTTTTCACCTGGACCTCCGCGCACCCCGGCACCGCCGGTCTGACGCTCCAGGTGAGACCATCGACGCACCAAGCGCGTGCTCAGGTATTTCAGGCGCGCAAGTTCCACCTGAAGCTTGCCCTCGTGGCTGCGCGCGCGCTGGGCGAATATCTCAAGAATCAGCAGCGTCCGATCGTTCACTGGAAGCTCCAGCACCCGCTCAAGATTGCGCTGCTGGCCCGGACTCAGGGATTGATCGAAAAGAACCTCTTGCGCCCCGTGCATTTGCGCAAGCATGCGAATCTCTTCTGCCTTGCCTGAGCCGACAAACAGAGCGGCATCGGGCGCGCTTCGCTTGCAGGTGATGCGCGCCACAGGAGCAAAGCCAGCAGTCTGCGCCAACAGGCCGAGCTCAGCCAGTTCGCTGTCGAAATCGGGCAAGCCAAAATCCACCCCCACCAGGAGCACCGGCGCAGCAGACGAAGGTGAAATCGCGGACGAGCTCAAGTCAGCGAGCTTGCCGCTGGGGCCAGGGTGCACAGGGACCAAGAAGAACAGTCATCGGGCTTCGCCCGTTTCGCCTTCGTCGTCACCCGGCTCGGCCGTGGTGAAACTGACGGGCCTGCCAGGCACGATGGTAGAGATGGCGTGCTTGTAGACCATTTGCGTGACCGTGTTGCGAAGCAGTACCACGTACTGATCGAAGGATTCGATCTGACCCTGCAGCTTGATGCCATTGACGAGGTAAATCGAAACAGGCACATGCTCGCGGCGCAGGGCGTTGAGAAAGGGATCCTGAAGAAGCTGACCTTTGTTGCTCACGATATTCTCCGTGTTCAAGTTTGTTGTTGTAAAAATGGGACCTTACCACAGGCAGACCGCTTTTCTTCCTGCTCGGGCGGCTTTCACACCCGACGGCAGGGTTGTCTTGCAGTCGGACTCCTGCCGCCATCAACTCACGCTGGGTGGCTATCGTCAGAGCACATCTACGCTCTACGCTTTTTCGTTGTCGGCGTAAGGGTTGTGCGAAGTCTTCAACTCGATCCGCAGGGGAGTTCCCACCAGATCGAACTCCCTGCGAAAACGCGCTTCCAAAAACCGCTTGTAGGCGTCGGTCACGTGCTCCAGCGAGTTTCCATGGATCACGATGACGGGAGGATTCATTCCCCCTTGATGCGCATAGCGCAGCTTGGGGCGAAACATGCCCGCGCGCTTGGGACTTTGAAACTGAACGGCCTCAAGCAACAGGCGCGTGAGCACCGGCGTCGACATCTTGCAGGTTGCGGCCTTGTAGGCCTGCGTCAGGGCAGACCACAGTGGACCAAGCCCTTGGCGCTTTTGTGCCGAAATGAAATGCAGCGACGCAAATTTCAGAAATGCCAGACGGGTTTCGATGGAACGCTCCAGCAATTGCCGTTGATAGTCGTCGACTGCATCCCACTTGTTGACGGCAAGCACGACCGCACGTCCCCGCTCCAGGATGTAGCCTGCAATGTGGGCATCCTGATCCGTTACCCCTTGGGTGGCGTCCAGCAGCAAAAGCACCACATTGGCAGAGTCGATGGCTTGCAGCGTCTTGACGACGGAGAACTTCTCAATCGCCTCAAACACCTTGCCTTTTTTGCGTAGACCGGCTGTATCAATCAGGTCAAATCGCTGCCCATTGCGCTCGAAAGGAACGGTAATGGCATCCCGCGTTGTGCCTGGCATGTCAAACGCTACCAAGCGCTCCTCGCCCAGCCAAGTATTGATCAGGGTCGATTTCCCCACGTTGGGGCGACCCGCCACAGCCAAGCGGATGGCAGCTTTGTCACCGGCCGGCAGCTCCGTCTCATCCGGCTTCGGCAGCGGCGCCAGCGCCAAGTCGATCAGATCGCGAATGCCCTGGCCGTGCGCCGCAGACACTGCATGCACGTCGCCCAAGCCCAGCTCGTAGAACTCGGACAGCTGTGCCGCGCCAACCATGCCTTCTGCCTTATTGGCTGTCAGGACGCAGGGTTTTCCCAAGCGGCGCAGGTACTTGGCAATGTCGTGGTCTTGTGCAGAGACTCCGGCGCGGGCGTCCACCACGAAGATCACCGCGTCGGCTTCTGCAACTGCCTGGCGAGTTTGCTTCGCCATTTCGCTGTAAATGCCGCTGGAGGCCTCTGGCTCGAAGCCTCCTGTATCGATCACGATGAACTCACGCGCACCTTGGCGCCCATGACCATAGTGACGATCACGCGTCAGGCCAGCAAAATCGGCAACGATGGCGTCGCGCGACTTGGTCAATCGATTAAAAAGTGTGGACTTGCCGACGTTGGGTCGGCCGACGAGCGCAATGACTGGATTCAACACAATGAAGCTGCCTCAATCGGGACGAAAACCGAAGACACCACCGCTGCGCGTCACAACCACCAGCGTATCGGCGGCGGCAACCGGCGCCACATCAATCGGAGAACTGTCGGTTCCGATGCGGTTGAGTGGACTGGCATCTTCCCGCGACAGGAAATGCACTAAGCCAGTGTCGTCCCCCACCACCACGGAGCGGCCCAACAACAGCGGTGCGGAAAGATGGCGGTAGCGCAGGCGCTCGCTGACCCACAAACGTTTACCGTCCGCGCGGTTCCATGCGACCACCGTGCCGTTGCTCTCCGAGCCGAACACGGCGTTCTCATCGCCCGAAATGCCTGTGCCTCCATCGGCCTTTTGTGCCCAATCGACACGGCCTCCCGCCAGATCAACGCAGGCCACGCTGGCCTGAAATGCTCTGGCGCAAAGGCGTGACTGCGAACGGGCGGCAGGCGCCACCAATTCCACCAGGCGCTCAACATCGTTGGTACCACGCGGATTGGCCAAGGGTGCATCCCAGAGAACCGCGCCGCTATTTGGATTGACCCCAACCAGGCGCCCGCCCATACCCACTACCAACGTATCGCCCACCGCCAGCAGCACGCCGGATTGGCGAAGCACCAGGGGCGCTCCCGTTCCGGGCTGCGTCCAAAGCGAGGAGCCACTGGCCGCATCGAAGGCAGACAAGGAACGATCTGCTGCAAGGACAAAAATGCGCTCACCAGCCACCAATGGCGCTGTGAAAACCTGTGCAGGAAGGCGATGTCGCCAAACCACACTCCCCGACTCAAGCGCGATCAGGTCGTTCTCACGCGACACCACCGCAGCCCAGCGCCCGTCGCTGCCAACACCGGCCGCAAGGCGGTTGGGGAGCTTGGCCCTCCAGATGTCGGCACCGGTTCGGGCATCCAGGCTGGCCACCGTACCGTCGGAAGACGCCAGCGTGACGGAACCCGCCTGAACATTGACCTGCAAAGGCAGGCCTGCAGTGCTCCCAACGCGTGTTACCCAGGCTTGCCGTACCCCAAGCACGGGGATATTGGGACCCAATTCCGCAGGCTTGGGACGTTCGGCGGCACCCTTCCAAAGGGAGCATGCGGAAAGAACCACCACAGAAAGCAACAGTGCAGCGGACCGCACCCTGCGAAAAATCCTGGAGTTCGAACCCATCATTTCACTGCGTCCTTCGCGAGATTGGAGGCATTTTCCTCTGGACGAACGCCCATCGCGTTCAACTTGATTTCCACCAAGCGCCGATATTCCACCGAAGGCTCAAAATCCTTGTAGGCAAGCTTGTACTGTGCAATCGCCTCGTCGCGCTTTCCGAGAAGCGAAAAAATATCGCCCTTCCGGTCAGCGATCGCAGCCCTAAACTCAGGAGGAAAATCCGAAGCCAACTGCGCCAGCGCCTGATCGTATTCTCCCTGGGCAATCAGAACGCTCGATAAGCGAATCCGCCCAATTGCTTTGTAGCCCTCATCACTGCCACTGGAAGCCACCCAGTTGAGCGCCTCTTTGGCCAGATCAAGCTTGCCAGCCTCTTGCTGTGCCTTTGCAACCAGAAGACCGGCTTGAGAGGCTTGTGTCGTTCCGCTGTGCTTGGCGCGCATATCGCTGAAAGCCTGCGCCAAACGCTGACCATCCTTAGCGGCAGCAGCTGCTTCGATCGCGTCATAAAGTGCACTGGCCTGCGTCGCTTGCCGCGCTTGCCAAAACTGGTAGCCATTCCAGCCCGCGAAGCCCAGCAGCACGATGGTGAGCAACGACGAAATCAACGTACCCCACGTGGCCCAAAAATGCTTGAGCTGGTCCAGTTGTTCTTGTTCTTCCAGATCGAGATGATTTGCCATGTCTTTTTGCAATTAAGAGGTTGCCGAGAGAATGAGGGAGGTGGCCCACGTGGCGGCATCCGTCAGAGGCTGCTCCGACTGCGCACCACTTCCGTCGCGCAAGGATTTGACGACACACGCACCGCGTGAGAACTCGTCCGCTCCAAAGATGATCGCATACCGCGCGCCGCTGGCATCCGCACGGCGCAATTGCGACTTCATGCTGCCCATTCCTTCGCCAACGTTGCCCGGACTGTGCATCTGCACTTGGACGCCAGCGTGACGCAAGGTTTCAAAGACCGCAGAGGCCTCGGGAATCAATTGGGCGTCGGGCAGCACGGCATACACATCGGGTGCCGGCATGGGGAATGCCTGCGACTTCAAATTGAGCAGCTCAAAGACACGCTCGACCCCCATCGCCCAGCCGACAGCCGGTGCAGGTTTGCCACCAACCTCTTCAATCAGGTAGTCGTACCGTCCACCCCCGCAGATGGTTCCTTGCGATCCCAACTCGTCGGTGACAAACTCAAAAACGGTGCGGTTGTAATAGTCAAGGCCGCGGACCAGTCGCGGATTGAATTGCCAGGCAACTCCATTCGCATCCAGAATAGCGGTGACGAGGTTAAAATGTGTCAAAGATTCTGCATCTACATAATCCCGCAAGCGGGGCGCAGCCTCGATCAAGGCCTGCATCGCTGGATTTTTGCTGTCCAGAATGCGTAGCGGGTTGCTGTGCAAGCGGCGCTTGGCGTCTTCATCCAAAGAATCCAGTTGCTGCTCAAAATACTGGATCAATGCTGTCCGATGGGCCTTGCGCTCTGCCGGTTGCCCGAGCGTATTAAGCTCCAATCGAATATTTTCTAGCCCAAGCTCTTTCCAAAGCGCATTGGCCAGCAAAATAAGTTCGGCATCAATTTCAGCCCCCGGGAAGCCAAGCGCTTCTGCGCCAATCTGATGAAACTGTCGGTACCGGCCGCGCTGCGGCCGTTCGTGGCGAAACATTGGTCCCATGTAATACAGGCGTTTGCCACCGTCATATAGCAAAGAATGCTCAGTGACAGCGCGCACCACGCCAGCCGTGCTTTCGGGCCTTAGAGTAAGCAGCTCACCATTCAAACGGTCTTCAAAGGAATACATTTCCTTTTCGACGATATCCGTGACTTCACCCAATCCTCTAACAAAAAGTGCCGTGTTTTCGACAATTGGCGTGCGGATATTTCGATAGGCATAGCGTGCCATCAAGTCCCGCACCTTTTCCTCAAGCCATTCCCAACCGGCTGAGGCAGGAGGAAGAATATCATTCATCCCCTTGACTGAAGATATTTTTTCTTTTTTCGTTTGAAGCATATGTCTAGGCGAAGCCAGCATCGGAAAGAAAATTCCGAGCGAAATCAATTTTACTGAGCGGCAGTTTTTCCAAAACGGCGTTCAATATATTTTTCAACCAGTACTCGGAACTGCAAAACAATATTTTCACCACGGAGCGTCACACTCTTTTCACCATCCACGTAAACGGGCGCAGCTGGCGCCTCGCCGGTGCCCGGCAAGCTGATACCAATATCTGCGTGTTTGCTCTCTCCCGGGCCATTCACAATGCAGCCCATCACAGCCACTTTGAGCGATTCGACACCAGGGAATGTTTTCTTCCATTCGGGCATGCGCTCGCGCAAAAAATCATCGATGTCTTTCGCCAGTTCCTGGAACGTGGTGCTGGTAGTGCGGCCACAACCCGGACAGGCGGTGACACTGGGGACGAAACGACGCAATTCGAGGGCTTGAAGAATCTCCGAAGCGACCACAACCTCCTGGTTGCGACTTTCGCCCGGTTGCGGCGTAAGCGAAACCCGAATCGTGTCTCCAATGCCTTCCTGCAACAGAATGGAAAGCGCCGTCGCGGAGGCAACCGTTCCCTTGGTTCCCATGCCGGCCTCCGTCAGGCCCAGATGCAGTGCGTAATCGCAACGGTTCGCAAGATCGCGGTAGACCGCAACCAGATCCTGCACGCCACTGACTTTGCAAGAGAGGATGATCTGATCGCCCGCAAGACCGATTTCCTCGGCGCGCCGAGCAGAATCGACGGCGGAGGTAATCAAGGCTTCGTACATGACCTGTCGAGCGTCCCACGGGTTTGTCCGCAAACTGTTCTCGTCCATCAGGCTGGCGAGCAGCTCTTGATCCAGACTCCCCCAATTCACGCCAATTCGCACTGCCTTGTTCCAGCGCGCAGCGGTCTCGATCATCACTCCAAACTGCCGATCGCGCTTCTCCC
>JBATPF010000162.1:0-1505 GCA_049291355.1 Giesbergeria sp. | reverse complement strand
GAAGTCATCATTGCCAACGCCTATTTCGTTCCTGGCCGCAAACTGCGCCGCGCGCTGGTGCATGCGGCGCAGCGCGGCGTGCGTGTGCGCCTGCTGCTGCAGGGGCGCTACGAATACTTCTTGCAGTACCACGCGGCCCGGCCGGTGTATGGAGCCCTGCTCAAGGCCGGCATCGAGATCCACGAATACGCGCCAAGTTTTCTGCACGCCAAGGTGGCGGTCATCGACGCCGAGGGCACGCACCCCTGGGCCACCGTGGGCTCGTCCAACCTCGACCCACTGAGCCTGCTTTTGGCGCGCGAGGCCAATGTGGCGGTGGCGGACAGCGAATTTGCCGGCACGCTGCGTGCGCGCCTGGTGGACGCCATGGAGCATGCCGGCGAGCAGATCGACAGCGCCGCCTATGCTGCACGGCCCTGGCGCGCGCGCGTGCTCGATCGTTTGGCGTTCGTGCTGGTTCGCACGGCGCTGTGGCTTACAGGCAAGGTTTACTGAGTACAGCGCCAGATGGATAGTTTGCTATTGAAATAATAGCTTTAAGTGCATACAGATAAAGCGCTAGAGGCCAAAAAACCCTGAAATGCGGGCGCTCGACTTCGCTGGTACCATTCGCCAATGCACCGCTCCGACATTGCCGAAATCAAGCCCAATGCCCAGGATGAGGGCGTTCCCGTCTCCGTAAAGATTCGCGAACGCATCGTTGCAGCGCGCAAGCGGTTTCATGCCAACGACAACATCGCGCAGTTCATCGAGCCCGGCGAGTTGGAAGCCTTGCTCGACGAGGTCGAGATCAAGATGCAGGGCGTGCTCGACAGCATGGTGATCGACACCCACGGCGACCACAACACGCAGGCCACCGCGCGCCGGGTGGCCAAGATGTACTTGAGCGAAGTCTTCAAGGGCCGCTACGTCGAGTCGCCCTCGATCACCGAATTTCCCAATGCCGAGCATCTGAACGAGCTGATGATCGTCGGCCCGCTCACGGTGCGCAGCGCTTGCAGCCACCACCTGTGCCCGGTGATCGGCAAGATCTGGATCGGCGTCATGCCCAACGAGCACACCAACGTGATCGGCTTGTCGAAGTACGCGCGCCTGGTCGACTGGGTCATGGGCCGCCCGCAAATCCAGGAGGAAGCCGTGGTGCAGCTGGCGGACCTGATCATGGAAAAAACCCAGCCCGACGGCCTGGCCATCGTCATGGAAGCGAGCCACTTCTGCATGTCCTGGCGCGGCGTGAAAGAGATGGACAGCAAGATGCTCAATTCGGTGATGCGAGGCGTGTTCCTGAAAGACGCCTCGCTGCGCCGCGAATTCCTCTCCCTTATTCCTGGACGTTAGAGCGTGTTATTCACTTTTAAGTATTCGCGTTGGTGCTGTGGCCTGGTGATCGCAAGACGCAGTGCGCAGCCAAGGCTTGTGCCTTGGCAAGTGCTGCAACGCCGCGAGCGCTTGGCCACAGCACCAACCCTTCGGGAAAGCCGGGGAAATGCCCGGCTACGTCGGTG
>JBATPF010000161.1:0-1876 GCA_049291355.1 Giesbergeria sp. | reverse complement strand
GTGTTTGCCGTGAGCCCCGGCTACACCCACGCCGTAGGCGAGGCCTGTCGCGCGCTGGGCCTGCCGCTGCTGCCGGGCGTGGCGACCTCGGGCGAGATCATGGCCGCCCTGGCCGACGGCTACGACTTTCTCAAGCTGTTCCCGGCGCAGGCCGTGGGCGGGCTCGGTTTGCTCAAAGCCTGGGCCAGTCCGTTTGGCGCCGTCGGCTTCTGCCCTACGGGCGGCATCACGGCACAGTCGGCGTCCGACTACCTCGCGCTGCCCAATGTGCGCTGCGTGGGTGGCTCGTGGCTGACGCCACCCGATGCCGTGCGCGCGGGCGACTGGGCGCGCATCACGGAACAGGCGCAGGCAACGCACACGGTGCGTGAAAAATAAGTGAAATCGGCCGCTAGCGCTTATCTGGTAAGCGCTTACAGCTATCAAAATAAAAGTGGAAGCGGCGGCGCTGCGCCCCTTTGAAGCGGCCAGCGAAAGCGGGGCGAAGCAGGGCGGCACGGGCGCGCAAGGCGCCTATCATGGCGCGGGGCATTCGCCCTATATCCAAGCAAAACGAGTCAAGAGAGGAATCCGCACCATGAATTTTATGCAGGCTGTTCAAAGCTGTCTGAGCCAGTACGCGACGTTTTCAGGCCGTGCACCGCGGTCTGAGTTCTGGTGGTTCTTCTTGTTCCAGATACTGGTGCTGATTGTCGCGGGCATGCTGGGCCAGACGGCGTACAGCGTTGTGGCGTTGCTGTTGCTGCTGCCTGCGCTGGCCGTGGGGACGCGCCGTCTTCACGATGTGGGTCGCTCAGGCTGGTGGCAGTTGCTCACGATCACAGGCATTGGCTATCTGGTCCTGCTGTACTGGTTCGTCCAGCCCGGTGAAGCGCAATCCAACGGCTACGGCGAGGCTTCGGTCGCTTGAACGAAAAAACCCGCAGGCCCTAAGACCTGCGGGTTTTGTGCAGCGCTGAGGTGGAGCAAGCTCCACCCTGGGGCATTACATGCCCATGCCGCCCATACCGCCCATACCGCCCATGTCGGGCATGCCGCCGCCAGCGCCAGCTTCGTCCTTAGGAGCCTCGGCCACCATGCATTCGGTGGTCAGCATCAGTGCGGACACCGATGCAGCGTTTTGCAGTGCCGTGCGGGTCACTTTCGTTGGGTCCAGAATGCCCATCTCGATCATGTCGCCGTAGGTATCGTTGGCCGCGTTGAAGCCGTAGTTGCCCTTGCCAGCCAGGATAGCGTTGACCACCACCGATGGCTCGCCACCAGCGTTGGCCACGATTTCGCGCAGGGGCGCTTCGATGGCCTTGAGCACCAGCTTGATGCCGGCGTCTTGGTCGGCGTTGTCGCCCTTGATGTCACCAGCCGCTTGCTTGGCACGCAGCAGTGCCACACCGCCACCAGCCACGATGCCTTCTTCGACTGCAGCGCGGGTCGCGTGCAGGGCGTCTTCCACGCGGGCCTTCTTTTCCTTCATCTCGACTTCGGTGGCAGCGCCGACCTTGATCACAGCCACGCCGCCGGCCAACTTGGCCACGCGTTCTTGCAGCTTTTCGCGGTCGTAGTCGCTGGTTGCTTCTTCGATCTGCACGCGCACTTGCTTGACGCGCGCTTCGATGTCAGCAGCCTGGCCTTCGCCGTCGATGATGATGGTGTTTTCCTTGCCCACTTCGACGCGTTTGGCTTGGCCGAGGTCGGCCAGCGTGACCTTCTCGAGCGTCAGGCCGACTTCTTCAGCGATGACCTTGCCGCCCGTCAGGATGGCGATGTCTTCCAGCATGGCCTTGCGGCGATCGCCAAAGCCAGGAGCCTTGACAGCCACAACCTTCAGGATGCCGCGGATGGTATTGACCACCAGCGTAGCCAGGGCTTCGCCTTCGAC
>JBATPF010000160.1:0-15727 GCA_049291355.1 Giesbergeria sp. | reverse complement strand
GGCCTGGCGCAGTGTGTCGGCCGTGGTGATGCTGTGCGGGGTGATGGGCGGCAATGGCAGCGTGCGCAACATGGCTTCGCGCTGCGGCTCGTCCATGAACGCCAGAAACAGCTTGCCGCTGGCGGTGCAGTGCAGCGGCACATGCGTGCCCACGTCCAGCGTGAGCCGCCAGGGCCAGGGTGCTTCGACCCGGTCGAGGTAGAGCACGCGGGCGCCGTCGAGCGTGGTGAAGTTGCAGGTTTCGCCGACCTCGGCCACCAGCGTGCTCAGCACCTCGTGGCGCAGACCGCGCAGGCTGCCGTGGTTGAGCGTGTCGAGCGCGAGTTGGCGCAGCGCCGGGCCAACCACGAAGTCGCGTTCATTGAGATCGCGCGACACAAACCCGCAGGCCAGCAACTGGGCGCACAGGCGGTGCACCGTGGCCTTGGGCAGGTCAAGCGCCGCCACCAGCGCCGCCAACGACATCGGCCGCCCGCTGTCGGCCAGGGTGGACAGCAGACGCAGGCTGCGCTCGGCGGAAGAAGACGATGGCGCAGGCGCGTCGTCTGAGGGCGGGGTAGAGGTGACCATGGCAGAGGGGATGAGCAAACCGGGCGCCGGTGCTGGCGCTTGCGGGTCGGCGGCCAGTGTAGATCAGCGTTTGGCGCCCACTGTCACGCAGGTGGTGTGAGCCACCGCCTTTCAAATCTATCGCAACTGCGCGGGTAAACACCAATAACGAGACATTGCGTCCCGTTTTTAACGTTATTACACTGGCCGTCAAGCAAAAACCGTTTTTCGGGACACTGAGTCCCAATAAATGAAAGAACCCATGACCGAAACGTTTGACTACATCGTGGTGGGCGCGGGCTCCGCCGGCGCTGTGCTCGCCGGGCGCCTGAGTGAAGACCCGTCTGTGAAGGTGCTGCTGCTCGAAGCCGGCCCCAAAGACAGCTCGTTCTGGATCCACCTGCCAATCGGCTATGGCAAAACCATGTGGGACAAGAAGATCAACTGGTGCTTCCACACCGACCCCGACCCGAATATGAACGGGCGCCAGATCTACTGGCCGCGCGGCAAGACTCTGGGCGGCTCCAGCTCGATCAACGGCCTGATCTACATCCGCGGCCAGCGCGAAGACTACGACCACTGGTCCCAGGCCTTGGGCCTCAAGGGCTGGAGCTACGACGACTGTCTGCCGTACTTCATCAAGTCCGAGCGCAACCAGCGCGGCGCCAGCCAGTTTCACGGTGGCGACGGCCCTCTGTCGGTGTCCGACATCGGTGCCAAGAACCCGCTAATCGAGGCCTTTATTGCCGGCGCCGCGGAAAACGGCGTGCCGCGCACCGACGACTTCAACGGCGCCCAGCAGGAAGGCGCGGGCTACTACCAGCTCACCACCTGGAAAGGCTGGCGCTGGAGTACCGCCACTGGCTACCTGAAGCCAGCCCGTGGACGTGCCAATCTGCGCATCGAAACCGACGCCCAAGCCACCGGTGTGGTGATGGAGGGCAAGCGCGCGGTCGGTGTGCGCTACCGCCAGGGCGGGGTGGACAAAGTGGCCAAGGCCCAAAGTGAAGTGCTGCTCTCGGCCGGCGCCATCCAGTCGCCGCAGCTGTTGCAGCTCTCGGGCATTGGCCCGGCGGCCTTGCTGCAAAAACATGGCATCCCGGTGGTACACGATCTGCCGGGCGTGGGCGAAAACCTGCAAGACCATTTGCAGATCCGCATGATTTTCGAGATGAACCAGCGTACTACCAACGACGACCTGAATTCGCTGTTTGGCCAGGCCAAGCTCGGCATGCAGTGGTTCTTCAAGCGCAGCGGGCCGCTGGCGGTGGGCATCAATCAGGGCGGCTGCTTCATGAAGGCGCTGCCGGAGGAGTCCAAAACGCCGGATATCCAGTTCCACGTGGCCGCGCTGTCGGCCGACATGGCCGGCGCCAAGGTGCACGACTTCTCGGGCATGACCATGTCGGTCTGTCAGCTGCGGCCCGAGTCGCGCGGCCACATCCGCATCAAATCGGCCGACCCGTTTCAGCCGCCCGAGATGCAGCCCAACTACCTGGCCACCGACCGCGACCGCCGCACCAACATCGCCGCGCTCAAAGTGGTGCGTGCCATCACCGGCTCTCAGGCCATGCGCGGTCTGGTCAAGCGGGAAGTCAAACCCGGCAAGGACACGCTGGACGACGCCGCCCTGCTGGAGTTCTGCCGCAACAACGGGGCCACCATTTTTCACCCCACCGGCACCTGCCAGATGGGCCTGGACCCGGCAATAGGTGCGGTGCTCGATGAGCGGCTGCGGGTGCACGGCATTACCGGCCTGCGCGTGATCGATTGCTCGTCCATGCCCACCCTGGTCTCGGGCAACACCAACGCCCCGGCCGTGATGATGGCCGAGAAGGCGGTCGACATGATCCGCGAGGACGGCCGTCGACGCTGAAACCTCACTGCGGGCGCCGAGGTTGCAGTCGGCTTGGCGCTCCTTTCCGTTCTCGCCGACTCAAACCGTTTTCGTTCGATACACGCCACCAGGAGACAAACCATGGCACAGAAAACCCCTCTTGACCGCCGCGGCTTCATGCGCATCGCCGGCACCTACGGCCTGACCCCCACCCTCTATGCCGTGGCCGGCGTGGTGGGCCCGCTCACGCTCGAAGGTGTGGGCAACGCTGCGGCGCAGACGGCGGCCGCGCGCAGCGGCCCTGCTGCGGTCACGCTCAAATTCGGTGCTTCCGGATTCAACGAAGCCAACCTGAAGATCCAGGAGTCGGGCCAGATCTGGTTCGCGCAGGAAGTGGAAAAGCGCAGCAATGGTGCCATCAAGGTCGATTTCATCGGCAGCAATGCAATTTGCAACCAAGGCGACTGCGTGAAGAAAGCGCAGCAGGGCATCGTGGATTTGTTCTCGGCCAGCACTCAGAACTCGGCCGGTTCGGCGCCGTATTACAACGTGCTCGACTTCGCCTACATGTTTCCGAATCGGGCGTCCATGCACCACTTCTTCTACAGCAAGAAGAGCGAAAAGCTGTTCCGCGAGCCGATGCGCCGCCTGCACAACATCCAGTTCCTGTTCACGCACTGCGAACAACGTGGTCTGATGCTGGGCAAGAAGTGGGACGACAAGCCCCTGATCACCAGCGTGGACCAGCTCGCTGGCACCAAAAACCGCGTCACCGGCACCCAGCTCGGCCGCATCGCCATGACGCTGATGCAGCTCAATCCGGTGCCAATTGCCTGGGAAGAGACGCTCGACGGTCTGAAGCAAGGACTGATCGACGGCGCCGAGACCTGGATGGGCGCTGCCGCCTACGCCAACATGGTGCCGGTGCTGTCCCAAGCGGTGGATTTGCGCTTTTTCGCTGGCACCGAGCACACCGCGATGAACCTCACCTCGTTCCAGAAAAAGCTCACCCCGGTGCAGCAGGATTTGATGATGGAAGTGGCGTACGACGCGCAGCAGTACACGCAGAGGGAACAGGAACGCGCGCTAGTCGAGATCGTCGGCGCGGAACCGAATCCGCGGCCCGATACCTTGTTTGCCAAAAACAAGATTCGCGTGGCCGTGCTGTCGGACGCCGAGCTCACGAAGGCCGAAAAAATGTGCTCGCCCGAGTTCCAGCCCAAGCCCTGGGAAGAGTGGCGCGAGCGTCTGAACAAAATGTCGGGCGGCTCCGATGTCTACAAGGAAATCTACGCTATCGCACGTGAAATCCCGCTCAACGCCACGGTCCCCAGCGTGAAGCCTAACCGCTGGTGGAAGAGCTGATCCTCGGTCACCGCTGGCCAGCGCACCACCCGCGTGTCACGCCTGAGGCGTGGCGCGCAGGCCCTTTTTGTGTTTCTCAGGAGCATTCCTTGAACTTCATCCTTGCCCCGCTGCGCTGGCTCGACCGCAACGCCGAGCGCACACTGATCCTGTTCGCCTACTCGGCCATGGCCTTGATCATCGTCTACGCGGTGTTCGAGCGCTTCGTCTTCAAGACACAGATACCCTGGAGCTCGTCGATTCCGATCTACCTGTTTCTTTGGGTCACCTGGATCGGCTGCTCGCACAACGTGCGCAAGCGTACCCACCTTAATTTCAACGACCTGCGCACCCGCATGCCCTACGGCGCACAGTTCGCCTGCATGTGCCTGGACGCAGTGCTGTGGATCGTGTTTGGCGCCATCGTTCTGTATTTCACCATCGAGCAGACCCGTTTGGTCGAAATGAATTTCGCCATCGTGCAGGGTACCGATAACGTCATGCAATGGTGGTTTTATCTCGCCACGCCGCTGGCCTGGGCGCTGCTGATCTTTCGCGTGCTGCAGAACCTGGCCGACGACTTCGGCCGCTACTTTCGCAAAGAGCCCTTTATCGTCGACATTCAGGCCATCGGCCAGGACTGACCCATGGACAACGGAACCCTCATTGCGCTGATCTCGGCCGGCGTCATTGCGCTCTTTCTGATCGGTGTGCCGGTCTTTCTGGTGATTGGCTTCTGGGTCGTAGGGGTGTCGATCGTGATCGACTTCACCCTCGCCAATATTGGCGTGACCCTGTTCGAAGGCCTGAACTTTTTTGGGCTGCTCTCTCTACCGCTGTTCATTCTGACCGGCGACTTGATCGCCGCCGCCGGCATCGCGCGCCGGCTGGCCGACTTTGCTCATGCCTGCCTGAGCTGGGCGCGCGGTGGCCTGGGCATGGCCACCATCGGTTCGTGTGGTCTGTTCGCCGCCATTTCTGGCTCGAACTCGGCCACCACCGCCACCATCGGCGGCATCATGCATCCGCTGCTGGTAAAGGACGGCTACAACACCCGCTTTGCGGCGGCCACCGCCGCGGCCGGCGGTTGCGTGGGCATCATCATTCCGCCGTCGATCATCTTCATCGTCTACGGTTTCCTGATGAACCTGTCGATCTCGGATCTGTTCGTCGCCGGCATCTTGCCAGGAATTCTGATGGTGCTGTCCATGATGGGTGCGTGTTGGTGGGCTTCACGCAAGTTTGGTTGGGGATCGGTCTCGCCACTGAATTTGCCGCGAATCCTGAGCACGGCGCGGCGTGCCTACCTCGGCTTCTTCGCCATGTTCATCGTAATCTATGGCATTTACTCGGGCACGTTTTCGCCCACGGAAGCAGCCGCTATCACGGTCGGTTTCTGTCTCGTTGCCGGCTTGCTGATCACGCGTGAAATCAAGTGGAAAGAGCTGCCCGACATCTTGCTGCGCTCAGGCCAACTCACCGGGATGCTGGCGCCGATGATTGCGATTTCCATAGTGATGCAACAGGTGTTCGGCCTGCTCGGGACGGCCGAGGCGGTGTCGGGTTTCGTCGCCTGGTTCGGCGATAGCCCCACTGTTGTGCTGCTGGTGTGCATGGCGATCGTGATGGCTGCCGGCTGCATTCTGGAGAGCCTGCCGGTGACCGTGATTTTTGCACCCATCTTGGCGCCGATCGCGGTTGCCCATGGTGTGGACCCGGTGCACTTCTCCGTTATTTTCCTGGTGGGCGCGGCGATCGGCTTCATCACACCGCCGTTTGGCCTGAACCTGTTTGTGGCCAGCGGCGTCACCGGTATCCCCTATGCCAAGCTGATTCGCTTCGCGATGATGTACTTGGTCGGCCTAGTGATTGCCTGGATGTTGATTGCGTTTGTTCCCTGGTTCTCCCTGGGTCTGCTGCCCAACGTTGGCCGCTAAACAAGACTAACTCCTGTTGTGAACCTGGATGACTACTGGAGCGGATTGACGGCGATCGGACTTATCGCCTCGCTCGGTGCGGGTGTGGTGCGCGGTTTCTCCGGTTTTGGCTTCTCCGCGCTCACGGTGGCCGGTATTTCGCTGTTCATGGCCCCCGCCACAGTCGTTCCGGCGGTGCTGGTGCTCGAAATTCTTGCCACCATCAGCGTCTGGCGCAGCGCGGTGCGTGACCTAGACATGGCGTGGCTGAAGGCGCTTGTGATCGGCAATGCCATCTTGGTACCTATTGGCGTTTACCTGCTAGCCCACCTGGACCCGCTGGTCTTGCGCCTGGTGGTCGGCTGCGCGTTGCTGCTGACTGCGTTCAGCCTGCGCTGGCGCGATGGCACACCGCTGCGCACCGGCCGGGGAGTGCAAGCGGCTACCGGTATGCTGTCGGGGTTTCTCAATGGCCTGGCCGCCAGTGGTGGCGTGGCTGCCGCGCTGCTGATGGCGGCCTGCCACGTGCCAGCACTGGCTATGCGCGGCACACTGATCGCCTACGTGACCTTTGCTTCTGGCTACACGCTGCTTTGGGCCAGCGTTTTCTCACAAGGCGGCGACTCCGGCATCAACGTGTTCAGCGCCGAAACGCTGCGATGGATCCTGGTGCTCGCGCCCGGCATGCTGATGGGCATGCGGCTCGGGCGCAAAGCCTTCGCTCGCAGCAACCCCGATGGTTTTCGTCTGCTGGTGCTCAACCTGCTGATCGTGATTTCAGCCCTGAGCGTGGCGCGATCTCTGTTTGACTTGCTGAAGCCTTATTGAACCGCACGCAGCACAGCACTGCCGACTGAGCTTGGCGCACAATCCGGGGCCATTCCCCAGATTCACCCCCCCCAGTTCAGGATCTCCCATCATGGCCCAGCCCCTGCAAGGCGCAATGTGGAAACAGTTGCTGCAGCGCAGCGCGCGTGAAAATCTGACCCTCCAAGGTCAGATCCGCGAGATGCTGGTCTCAGCGATTCTGGACGGTCAACTCAAGCCCGGCACAGCGGTGCCCTCCAGCCGCGAACTGGCGACCGAGCTCGGTGTAGGCCGCATCACCGTAGTACTGGCTTATCAGCAGTTGGCTGACGAGGGCTACCTGGTGTCGCGCGAACGCAAGGGCCATTTCGTGAGCTCGGCTCTGCTTGGCCAGCGTATGCAGTGCCGCACTCTGCTCGATCATGGTCCCCAAGCGCCATCCATCGTCTGGGCGCAGCGCCTGTATCAGCATCCCAGCGCACAGCGCAGCATCGTCAAACCGGCCAACTGGCAAGAAAGCCCGTACCCGTTTCTCTACGGACAGTTCGACGAATCGCTGTTTCCCACCGCCGCCTGGCGCGAGTGTTGCCTGAAGGCGCTGAGCGTGCTCGATATTCGCGACTGGGCGCCCGACCAAATCACACGTGACGACGGATTGCTGGTGGAGCAAATCTGCACCCGTGTGCTGCCTCGGCGCGGCGTCTGGGCCACGCCCGACCAGCTCATCATCACCGTGGGCGCGCAGCACGCACTCTACATGGTGGCCGACCTGTTGATGCGCGAGCGCACCCGGGTCGGGATCGAAGACCCTTGTTACCCGGATGCGCGCAACATTTTTTCTAGCCGTACGGCACAGATCGAGGCGCTGCCGGTGGACGACAACGGGTTGGTGGTTGACGACCGACTGCGCGAACTGGATTACCTCTACACCACGCCCAGCCACCAGTGCCCCACCGGCGTCACCATGCCACTGCACCGGCGCGAAGACCTGCTGCGACTGGCCGATGCTTCGGATCTGGTGATCATTGAGGACGATTTTGAGAGTGAAAACAATTTCTCAGGCAACCCGATTCCCGCGCTCAAGAGCCTGGATCGCAATGAGCGCGTGATCTATATCGGTAGTCTTTCCAAGAGCATGGCGCCAGGCCTGCGCATTGGCTATATCGTGGCCGCGCCCGAGCTGATCACCGAGCTGCGTGCGCTGCGCAGGCTCATGATTCGCCACCCTTCCTCATTTATCCAGCGCAGTCTTTCGCTGTTCATCTCGCTGGGCTACAACGACGCCCACCTCAAGCGCCTGGCGCAGGCGCAAAAGGAGCGCGGCGCCATCGTTCTCGATGCGCTGGCGCGCCACGCACCGCAATGCACGGTGACGCCGCTGGGGGGGGGCGGTTCCTGCTGGGTGCAACTACCCGCCAATGTGTCGGCTACCGAGTTGGCCGAGCGAGCCGCCGAGCGCGGCGTGCTGATCGAACCGGGCGATGTGTTCTTTCAGTCCGAGCAACCCGCTGGCCATTTCATCCGCCTTGGATTTCAGTCGATCAATGCGCGCGTGATCAATGAAGGCATTGCCGCCCTGGCAGGGGTTATCACTGACATGCAAAAACGCCGCCCGCCGATACAGATCGGCTGACGGCGCTGGCGCGGTGAATGGCCGGATTCAGTAGCCCATCAACGATGGCAGCCAGAGCGAAATCTGCGGCACAAAGGCAATCAGGAACACTGCGATCGTGGCCACCAGCACGAAGGGCAGCACCTTTACAACGATTTTTTCGACCGACTCGCCCCCGATACCAGAAGCCACAAACAGGTTTTCTCCCAACGGCGGCGTCATGAAGCCGATCGATAGGGTGCATATCACCACGATACCCACATGTGTCGGGTCGGCGCCGGCCATGTACATCACTGGCAGCAGAACCGGTACCAGGATCAGAATGGCGGCCAGGGTTTCCATGAACATACCTACGAAGAGCAGGAATACGATGACCAGCGCCCAAATGATGTATGGGTTAGACGTCATGTTGAGCAGGGCCTCGGCTATGTCGCTAGGAATGCGCTGTTCCACCAGAAGACGCCCGAATGCAGTGGCGGTGAACAGGATGAGCAGCACGCGCCCGGTGATCCAGGTAGTGGTGCGCAGTGCCGTCTTTATAGCTAGCCAGTGCATCTCACGGTGCACAAACCAGCCGACGAACAGGGTGTAGAAGATCGCGACAATGGCCGACTCGGTAGGCGTGAAGATGCCAGCGTAAATACCGCCCAGAATGATCATCGGTGCCAGGATCGACCAGACGCCCCGTTTCAGTGCCACACGCAGATCGGCGCCCGACCAATTTTCAGAAAGGCCGCGGTAGCCACGTTTCTTGGAGATGAAATAGTTCATCACCAATAGGCTTCCAGCCATCACCAGGCCCGGCATCACGCCGGCAACAAATAGCTTGGGAATCGACAGTGAAGCGAAGGTGCCAAACTTCGTCACCGCCTCTGCTGGAGGCTCCATGCCCAGTGCCGCGATACCAAAGATCACCATCGGGATGGAGGGTGGAATGATGATGCCCAGTCCGCCAGACGCGGCGGTTACCGCAGAGGCGTAAGCGCGGTCGTAGTTGCGCTTGGTCATTGCGGGGATCATCAACATGCCCACTGCTGCAGTGGTCGCCGGGCCTGAACCTGAGATGGCGCCAAAGAACAGGCAGGCAAGCACCGTGGCAACGCCCAGGCCGCCGGTGATGGGCCCGGCCAGTGCCTCGGCAATGTCAACCAGACGCCGGGAAATACCGGCGGCTTCCATCAAGGCGCCAGCCAGCACGAAAGCCGGTAAGGCCATCAGCGGAAAACTGCCGACTGAGTTGAACGCAATCTGCACTAGTGCGATCGGGTCTTTATCGAGCACTACGTAGGCGCCCATGGCCGCGCCGCCCAGCGCCACCGTGATCGGCGCGCCCAGCAACAGTAGCAGCATGAAGCCGCCAAACAAAATCTCAGGGAGGTACATGTCCATGGTGTTGTCTCCGATGCGCGTTCAGCTTGAAGCCTTGGCGTCGTTGTTCTTTTGCATCTTCTTGATCTCGGCGGTTTCCGGATCGAGCAACTCTTCACCTTTGACCACACTCAGATAGGTATTCCACAGGACGCGGACCGACATCAGGGAGAACGCGATCGGCAGGATCATGTAGATGTATTTCATCGGAACACCTAGCGTCTGGGCTTTCCAGAACAGGTTCATGCGGTGAAACACGAAGTCGTAGCTGAGCCAGACGAAATAGACGTTGAAGGCCACCCACAGCAGGTCGGCCACCGTCATCAGTGTCTTGGCCATCCACTTCGGGAGGAACTGCATCTGCACTGTGACGCGGTTGTGCGCCGACATCTTGGCAGCCACCACCGCACCGAGGTAGGCAAACCAGACAAACATGTAAGTCGATAGCTCTTCCGACCACGCGATCGAATGGTTGAATATCTGGCGCGAAACGATCTGCGCGAACAGCAGAATCACAAATGCGGCAAGCAGCCACTCGCACACCAGTGTCTCGATGTCGTTCAACCAAGCTAGCGATTTGCGCAAGGGCGTCATGACGGTTACCTAAAACATTAAGCGCGCGCGGCGCGCCGGGACAGGCGCTTTCACAAGCGCACTACAACACAAATCTACAAAAAAGGCGGCCACGTTATGTGGCCGCCTCTATCAGCCGATCAACGGCCGAGCGACTTGAGGACTTTGTCGAGCTTGTCCTTGCCCCCGATGCTGTCATAGAACTTGGGCCACACTGTGGTGGTGGCCTTGGAAATCCACTCCTTTTCGCCGTCGGCTGGGTCGGTGATTTGCATGCCCTTGGCTGTCAGCTCTTTCTTGATCTTGCCTTCAGTTTCAGCCAGCCACTTGTAGCTGTGTTCAGTGGCTTCGGCGCCAGCATCCAGGATGGCTTTTTGCACATCGGCAGGCTGCTTCTTGAAGGTGGCTTCGCCCACGATGATTGGCTCGAGCGAGAACACGTAGCGGATGTTGGTGATGTATTTCTGCACCTCGTTGAACTTCATCGAGTGCACGGTGATGTACGGGTTGTCTTGGCCATCGACCACGCCTTGCTGCAACGCGGTGAAGGTCTCGGACCAGGCCATCGGCGTAGGGTTGATGCCCCAGGCCTGGTAGGTCGCGATCATGATCTCGTTCTTGGGTACGCGAATCTTCAGACCCTTTAGATCAGCCAGCGTTTTGACGGGTTTCTTGGAGTTGGTCAATACGCGAAAGCCTGTGAAGGTCCAGCCGACGATGCGAACACCAGCGTCGCGAACAGTGTTGGCGGTGATCTCCTTGCCCACTTCACCGGTCACCAGCTTCTTGGCCTCTTCAGCGCTCTGGATCACATAGGGCAACGTCAGTACGCCAACTGAAGGGGAGAACGGCGTAATGTTGTTGATGGCCAGCACCGAGAAGTCCAGCGTGCCCATTGAGGCGCTGTTGACCGTGGTCTCTTCGCTGCCGAGCTGACCGTTGGGGAACAGGTCAATCTTGTGCTTGCCAGCGGTCTTCGCTTCAAAGGTTGATTTGAAATTGGTGGCCATTTCCCATTGGGCGCTGCCTTGGGCGTCGCCCACGGCCACCTTGAAAGTGGTGGCCAGTGCGCTGCCGCCAACCAAGAAGGAAGAGGCTGCGAGCAGCGATATCAGGGCAGTAGTTTTGAATTTCATGAATGTCTCCGGGGGTGGTTGAAAGAAAACGTGCCGACTTGGTGATCGGTCTTCAAAGATGGCTGATCAGAGTCGGTGTCACCGGGCGGCCACGCCCGGAGTTCACGGGAAGAAATCACGGTGGATCAGGCCGCAGTCAGCGCTGGACGGTTCTTCCGGAAAGCGTTCTTGATCAGAATCTTCCCGTTCTTAAAGGTAAACACGTCCACCATGCGCGCTTCGATGCGCGATCCATCAGCCTGGGTGCCTTTGAAAGTGCATTCGGACACACCGCGATCGCCCACCACAAAGTGTTCGCCGTCCAGCCAGGCTGCGTCCGGCAAGTTGGTCCATGCGGCCTTGAAGCCTTCAGCAACCTCCGTACGGCCGCTGAAGGTGCGGCCCAGCAAATCCGGACCGGCCACGGCGTGGAACACGCACTCATCGTGCATGAAGCTCATCAGTGCGTCGAGGTCGTGGCGGTTCCAAGCGTCGGCAAAATCGGCCAGCGTTTGTGCGGTGATGGCTTTTTGTGAATCGGTCATGTGGTCTCCTGCTATCGGTTGGAAGTCCTCGCAAGCCGCCGGGAGTCGGTGCTTGTCGCCAGACCAACCGGTTTGCGAACGGTGTGCATTGTTTGAGCCGAACCGCTTTGGGCTGTAGAACCAGTCGCGGCGATTCGTTAGAGCCAAACATCCGGGTAAACCCTAGAAAGTCATTTTTTGAGGTAAACGCGAGGGAATCGCTGGCCTCATGGATCGATCGCAACTGGTTCTAACCAGTGCTGGCCACTCCTGCCTATCCTTGGTTCGTGTGTGGTCCGAGGGACGTTTTTTCCAGGGCCCAAGTGCTGTTGACCGGATCTAGGTGGGTCGACAGTCCGACGCACCCACCAACAAACTCTGGAGACACAACATGACCTCGACAAGCATTGGCGGCCACTTGATGCGGCCTTACGAACCCACCTACGATCCGCTGGTGAACGCCACTCCGGGCCAAGGCACCGGTTATGCGCCCACCTACTGGGTGGCGTCGGCAGGCAACCCACCTCCCGATGACGGCCCGATCCAGGGTGACACCGATGCCGATGTGGTCGTGATCGGCTCAGGCTCCACTGGCATGTCCACAGCGCTCTACCTGGCGCGCGAACACGGCATTACGGCCACAGTGCTCGAAGCGGCCCAGACTTCCTGGGGTTGCTCCAGCCGCAGCGGTGGCCAGGGGCAAAATGCAAACGGTCGTCTGACCCGCTCACAGTGGATCGACCGCTGGGGCATGGATGTGGCCAAGAAGCTCGATACCGAGGTACGTACAGGTTTCGAGAACTTCAAGCAGCTCACCAAAGAAATCGAGTGCGAGGCCTACGACGGCGGCCACCTCTACATGGCGCACCGCCCCAAGAAACTCGACTATCTGCGCGAGCAGGTTCGGGTGCGAAATGAGGTGTTCGGCTACCGCGCACGCATGCTTAGCGCGGAGGAGGTGCGTGAACAGCATTGCGACGAGCGCGAGCACCTCGGTGCCATGTTCGAAGAGGAAGGCGTGGGCATCCATCCTCTGAAGTTCACTTTTGGTCTGATTCGAAAGGCGCGCGAGCTGGGGGTTAAGGTTCATCCGGCCAGCCCAGTACAAGGCTGGAAAACGGTCAACGGCGTGCACCACCTGCAAACGCCGGGCGGTGTGGTTCGCGCCAAGCGCGTGGTGGTTTGTACCGGTGGCTACACCGGGCAGACACTCAATCCGATACTGAAAAACAAAATTCTGCCCATCTTGTCCAATTCGGTAGTCACGCGTCCGCTGACCGAGGCTGAAATGGCTGCCTGCAACTTCAAGACCAGGACATTCATGACGGACACGCGCACCCTGCGCTTTTATTATCGTCTGCTTGAAGGCAACCGCTTGCAGCTGGGTAGCCGCAGCTCGATTACCGGTGCTGATGCGGAAGATCCGATCCACCTCAAGTTGCTCACCGATGCAATTGCGCGCAAATTTCCGCCGCTGGCCGGTATCCAGATCGACCACTCTTGGTGGGGCTGGGTCGACGTGAGCCACGACATGATGCCGCGCATCACCCGCCCCAATCCAAAAGAAACCGTTTGGCACGCACTCGGCTACGGTGGCAACGGCGTATCGTCGTCGACCTGGGCCGGTAAGCGTATCGCTGAACGGGTGGCGGGCAAGGATGCGGGGCGCGAAGTCTTTAACTTGCCGATCTACAACTCACCGCTGGAATACCCCAACATCTGGAACATGGTTCGCTCTGAAGCCTTCGCTCCCTTCCGGCGTTTTGGTCAGTTTTTCCTGTACAAGTGGTACTGGCTA
Organism: Giesbergeria sp.; assembly: GCA_049291355.1. Lineage (GTDB taxonomy): Bacteria > Pseudomonadota > Gammaproteobacteria > Burkholderiales > Burkholderiaceae_C > Simplicispira. Next base: position 2,284 of record JBATPF010000160.1, on the reverse strand, counting down.
CGCGACGAAAAGATCTGAACGCAGAAGTCCAAGTCCACTGATGCAGCGCAGTGCCATCAACGGCTTGTTCTAGCGTCAGTTCACTCTCTCTAGTTTCTCAGACAGGACATCTTTCATGGCCATGAAGCGAGTCGTCACACAATTCGGCATGGGAACCTCGATTCGCAGCCGCAATTACACAGAGGCCGCCGTGCGTGCCATCCGCGATGCGCTGTGGCACAACTCGCTGAATGTGGCCGATGCGTTCGGTTTCCCAAAGGAAGCCATGATCATCAACGTGCAAATTGGCGTCCAGCGACCCGACGAGGTGGATCGTCAAGCTTTGTTGGAAACCTTCCCATATGGACAACCGTCGGTGACGGTGGTCAAGGGAGGGCTCGACATTCCCCGCAGAGAGAAAGAGGGCTGGAGCGTTGTCGCCAATGCTGCGGTCATGGTCTCGTTCGACATGGAGCCAGCGCATGACTGAAAAACGCATCATCTTGGAGATGGGGTCGGGCAATGATTTATACGGTTGTGACTACACCAAGGCTGCTTGTCGAGCCGTGCAGGATGCCCTGCATCATTCGTCGATTGTGTTGTTCAAGTCGCTGGGCTATGACCACCGTGATATGCGGGTGCAGGTCACCATTGGCGTGCAGGAGCCTGAAATGGTTGACATTGCCCGAGTCTGTGCGGAACTGCCTCGCGGCCGTGCCGAGGTCACCGCCGTCCATGGCGGACTCAATGTGCATGATGCAGAACAAGACACCATTCATGTCATCGCCACCGCCGCAATCGAGGCGTTTTTGCCCATCGATCAAGGCCGTTGGCGACTCAGCACAATGGGTCAGAAGGTGGATTGACCGAAAACTGCGGATGTCGCGTTTCAGCCGGTCACGAGCTTGTGCACCAAGTCGGCAGCGGTAGAAGCATCGTACTTGCGCATCAGCCGCGCGCGGTAGATTTCGACGGTTCTGTGGCTGATAGAAAGAATCTTGCCAATTTCTTTCGACGTCAGTCCTTCGAGCAGGCGCGCCGCCACTTCGCGCTCGCGCCCCGTGAGATTGGTCTGCACGGCGCGGCGCTCGCTCAGATCTTCCAGCGTCCAGATGCCGGCGGCGTGCGCGGCCGAGCGGTCGAGTGCGCGGCCTGACACGTGGCACCAGAACATTTCGCCGTTAGCGCGCTTCATGATGCGATTGTCGGAGTAGTACCCCTTGGCGTTCAAAATGGGCTCCATGTGTGCGCCTAGGCGTTCGTATTCTTCCGCGCTCGGGTACAAAATACGAAACGATTGGCCGACCAGCACCTCACGCGAGGCACCGAACATGGTACACAGGTGATCGTTGCAATCGATCATGTCCCGGTTGCGGGACACCACCATGCCTACTGGAGCCATTTCAAATGCGAGCCGATAGTCGATGGGCATGGTGTAAGTATCTACGGAAAACTACTTAAATAGATACGTAGTATCGTAAGGCATTCCGATTTAAAAGGAGAGACGCGTGAACAAGGTATTTGCTTCGGCCGATGAGGCCCTCGCCGGGCTGGTGGCAGATGGCCAGTTGCTGGCCGTTGGCGGCTTCGGCCTATGCGGTATTCCTGAGGCGCTGATTGAGGCGCTGAAGAAGAGTGCTGTGAAAAATCTCACCGTCGTCTCGAACAATGCCGGAGTCGACGGTTTCGGCTTGGGCAAGCTCTTGGAGACGCGGCAGATCAAAAAGATGATCTCCAGCTACGTCGGGGAAAACAAGGAGTTTGAGCGGCAGTTTCTGGCGGGCGAACTGGAACTTGAATTTACGCCGCAGGGTACATTGGCGGAAAAATTGCGCGCCGGCGGCGCCGGCATTCCGGCCTTTTTCACCAAAACCGGTGTTGGCACCATCGTCGCCGACGGTAAGGAACTGCGCGAGTTCGATGGCGAAACCTATGTGATGGAGCGCTCTCTCGTCCCTGATGTGTCTCTCGTCAAAGCGCACCGCGCCGACAAGTCCGGCAATCTGCAGTTTCGTCTGACTGCGCGCAACTTCAACCCGGCCGCAGCGATGGCCGGAAAAGTGTGCGTGGTGGAGGTGGAAGAAATCGTCGAAACCGGCGCCATGGTGCCTGACGAAGTGCATCTGCCCGGCATCTACGTGCACCGCATCGTGCACAACCCGAATCCGGAAAAGCGCATTGAAAAGCGCACCCTCAGCGAAGCCAAATAACTTTGCGGGACAGACCGCAGCCGCGAAGCGGCCAGATCTGTCTGCAACATAAAGGAGAGAAAGATCATGCCGTGGACCCAAGACCAGATGGCGGC
>JBATPF010000159.1:0-2499 GCA_049291355.1 Giesbergeria sp. | reverse complement strand
ATGCAGCGGTCTGGTTTGACGCACTGGAGCGCGCGTGCAAGGGCATTGCTTACGTGCATGCCGATGCACTGGTGGTGTCGCTGGGCTTGGACACGTTTGAAGGCGATCCGATTTCCCGGTTTGCGCTGAAGTCAAGTGATTTTGATCGCCTTGGTGCCCGGTTGGCGGCCCTCGGCCTGCCTACGGTTTTCGTCCTCGAAGGAGGCTACGCCGCGGCCGAGCTGGGCGACAACACCCAGCAGGTCCTCCATGGTTTCGAGCATGGCCACGCCGCATGAGCGCGTGCCGGGCCGCTCCCAAGCAAGCTCGCACCGCAGTGCGCAGCACGAAGGTTACCCAGTGAGCGCGTGCCGGGCCGCTCCCAAGCAAGCTCGCACCGCGGTGCGCAGCACGGAGTTTAGCCAGTGAGTGAAAGCGTCGATTGCGTCGTGGCGGGCGCGGGGGTGGTCGGGCTGGCTATTGCGCGCGCGCTGGCGCTGCAGGGGCGCGAGGTGCTGGTGCTCGAGGCGGAGGGCGACATCGGCACCGGCACCAGTTCGCGCAGCAGCGAGGTGATTCATGCCGGCATCTACTACCCCACGGGTTCGCTCAAGGCCCGGTGGTGTGTGCGTGGACGGGAATTGCTGCTCTCCTTTTGCGAAAGCCACGGTGTCGCGCACCAGCGCACAGGCAAGCTCATCGTCGCTACTTCGTCCGAGCAACTGGGCACGCTGGAAGCCGCCAGGGCGCAAGCCGAGGCCAACGGGGTGCACGATCTGCGCTGGCTGACGGGCGCGCAGGCACGGGCACTGGAGCCTGCGCTGGTCTGTGAGGCGGCGCTGCATTCGCCCGGCACGGGCATCGTGGACAGCCACGCCCTGATGCTGGCCCTGCTCGGCGACGTTGAGCGTCACGGCGGTTTTTTGGTAAAAAAATCGCCCCTAGCGCAGGTGTGGCAAGAGAATAGCGCTATGTTTATGGAAGCATCCGACGGGACGCGCTTGCGAGCAAAGCTGCTGATCAACGCAGCGGGTCTGGCGGCGCCCCAGCTGGCTCAGCGGTTTCGTGGGCTCGATGCGCGCTTCATTCCGGTGCCACGCTACGCCAAGGGCAGCTACTTTGCGCTCTCTGGGCGCGCACCGTTTTCGCGCCTGATCTACCCCGTGCCCGAGCCTGGCGGCCTGGGGGTGCATCTCACCCTGGACCTGGCCATGCAGGCACGCTTTGGTCCGGACGTGCAATGGGTGGACGATCCAGCGGACCTCACGGTCGATCCGCGCCGGGGCGACGCGTTCTACGCGCAAGTGCGCAAATACTGGCCCGGTCTGCCCGAAGGCAGCCTGGTTCCCGCCTACGCCGGCATGCGGCCCAAGATCGCGTTTGGCGGCGCCTTAAGCAGTGATTTTGTGGTCCAGGGCCCTGCGGTGCATGGTCTGCCGGGCCTCGTGAACTTGTTTGGGATCGAATCGCCCGGCCTCACCAGTGCCTTGGCCATTGGGGAACATGTCGCCCGCTTGGGGCAGGACCACTAGCGCTTTCGTGTCAGACAGAGGCGCAAACACATTGTTGCTATGTGATTACCCGCTAAGATAGAACGACACGTACCGGTGAGGGGCCACAAGGCTGTCCGGCAGCGCTTTTTTCCAAGAAAGGGGTACACCATGGCACATTCCGCATCCGACACACTCTCGAGCACGCAGCACGAGTTGGAGAAACTCGTCACCGATCTGCGCGGCCTGATCTCCAGCCGGGATCTGGACAGCGTTCCCGAAATTCGGGCCCTGCGCCAGCGCCTGGACGACGGCATGCAGGTGGTGCGCGATTCCACCGTGCGCGCAGCGCAAGAGGCAGCGCGCCAGGCCAAGGATGCCGCCCAGGCCGCAGACCGTTATGCCCACGACGAACCCTGGCGCGTGGCCGGTGCTGCCCTGGCAGTAGGCGCGGTGGTGGGTTTCTTGCTCTCGCGCCGTTAAGTCGCGCCGCAAATCTGGATCGACTTCATGGATTGGCTTTCGCTTCTGGGCCTGAGTGCCTTTGTTGACCGTTGGCGCTCCTACGTCATTGAGGCGGCCATTGCAGCGGAAGACCGTAGCACGCTCTTTCGGCTCGAACTTCGTGAATACAAGCGAAGCTTGGCGGCGCTTATTGGGTTGTCGCTGGGGTTGGCCGCCTTGTCGGTGGTGATGTTGACAGTGCTGTCCTGTGCCATCGTGGTGCAGTTCTGGGACACACCGGACCGCATCATGGTGGCGTGGAGCGTCGCAGGCGCCTGGATTGCCATCTGGCTGGTGGCTGCGGTCTTCGTAGCCTCCTTGGCGCGCAAGGCGGGCAACGGCTTTGCCATGACGCGCAAGGAACTGGCCAACGATTGGACCGAAATCAAGGAGCAGCTATGAGCACGCCGGACTCTTCGCCGCCCTTGGCATTGCTGGCGCAAAAGCAGCAGGTGCTTGATCGCATTGCTGCGCAGCGCTTGCGCTTGCGGGAGCGGCGGGCACGGCGCGCGCAGGCGCAGACGTT
>JBATPF010000158.1:0-4463 GCA_049291355.1 Giesbergeria sp. | reverse complement strand
CTCCCAGCTTGCCACGGCCTGCGTTTTGGACGCGCTGCGGGTCCAGGCACGGGCCAGCAGCTCCGAGAGATTCAGATAGCCCTGCGTGCTTTGCACCAGCAGCACGATGCGGGACGGCGTGGCGCCGTCGGGTCCGGCCAGCAGCAGTTCCGCGCCCAGCAGAGGCTTTACGCCCTTGCTGCGAGCGGCGGTGTAGAACTTGATGGCCCCAAACAGGTTGCTCAGGTCCGTAATGGCCAGCGCACCCTGGCCGTCGGCCGCAGCGCTGGCAACGACTTCATCGATGCGGTTGGTACCGTCGACGACGGAAAATTCGGTGTGCAAGCGCAAATGAACAAACATCCGGGCATTGTAGAAAGTCGCTTCGCGTGTCTCCCCAGTGCGCAGGGAGAGGCCCGCTAGAATGCTTTTTTTGGCCTGGCGCGGGCTTCTGCCGCTGCCAGCCGCCGCCCACCGATTCGACAGAAAGCTGCTTGCCATGCTGCGTGCGCCCCGTGCCCTCCTTCCCGCCCTGCTGGGTGCTGCTGCTTTGGTGGCGGGGTGCGCCAACAATATCGACGACAAGACCGCCAATTGGTCCACCGAAAAAATTGCCGCCGAGGCGCGCGACGAATTGAATAGCGGCAGCTATGACAAGGCCGTGCCGCTGCTGGAAAAACTCGAAGGGCGCGCCGCCGGCACGCCGCAGGCGCAGCAGGCGCAATTGGACAAGGCGTATGCCCAGTACAAGGGCAAGGAAAAGGCCCAGGCCCTGGCCACGCTGGAGCGTTTCATCAAACTGCACCCCGCCAGCCCGGCGCTCGACTACGCGCTCTACCTCAAGGGCTTGATCAATTTCAACGACGATCTCGGCATGTTCTCTTGGTTATCGAAGCAGGATTTGTCCGAACGCGATCAAAAGGCGGCCAAGGATTCTTTTGAAACTTTTCGTGAGTTGACCACGCGGTTTCCCAATTCACGCTACGCCCAGGATTCCCGCCAGCGGATGACCTACATCGTCAATTCGCTGGCGCAGTACGAGGTACACGTGGCCCGGTACTACTACGAGCGCGGCGCCTATGTGGCGGCCATAGCGCGTGCACAGCGGGCGGTGGCCGACTACCAGGCCGTTCCGGCGGCAGAAGAAGCGCTTTACATCCTGGTGAAATCGTATGACGCCCTGGGCCTGACGCAACTGCGCGACGACGCCCAGCGGGTGTTGTCTGCCAACTACCCTTCCAGCCGCTATTCCACCGAGGGATTCAAGGACAAGGAGCGTGCGTGGTGGCGGTTCTGGTGAGCGCGGCAATCGCCTCTTCGAACTCCTGAGCGCTGTGCAGGCGCCGCATGGGCGGCAAGGCGCGCAGCAGGCGTTTGCCGTAGCCCATGCTGGCCAGGCGCGGGTCGCACACCACCAAGATCCCCCGATCGGTCTCGCTGCGAATCAGCCGCCCCGCGCCCTGCTTGAGCGCCACGGCGGCCTCGGGGATCGCGTAGTGGGCAAAAGGGCTTCGCCCGGCGGCCGCAACGCGCTCCGAACGCGCCTGCACGAGGGGATCGGTGGGGGCAGGAAACGGCAGCTTGTCGATCACCACCAGCTGCAGGCTGTCGCCGGGCACGTCAAAGCCCTCCCAGAACGTGGCCGAGGCCACCAACACGCAGCCGGCCCGGCCCCGCGCAGCGCCCTCGCGAAAGCGATCCATGAGCCAGCGCTTGGGCGATTCGCCCTGCACCAACACCTCGATACCCGCCGCAGCAGGCAACGCCTCACGCAGCACCTGGCCAATGGCTCGCAAGGCACGCAGGCTGGTGGTCAGCACCAGCGTGCGGCCACCCAATACCTGCGCCGCTGGCGCCACGAGTTCGGCCACGCGCTGGCTGTGACTGGCATCGGAAGGAGCCGGAAGATCGGCAGGGACGTACAAGGCCGCTTGGGCGTTGTAATCAAACGGGCTCGGCACCCTGAGAACACGGGCATCCTGCAAACCACAGGGCTCGGTGAACCACGACAGCCGATCATCGTCGCCCAGGGTTGCGGAGGTAAATATCCAGGCGCGCGGTGCGGCGACTTCGGCTTGCAGCGCCACTGGCCCGTCGCCGTCGGGCAGCCCCATCAGCCGGCTGCGCAGGGCGTTGGCGATGTCGTGGGGCGAATCCATCAGGCGCCATTCGCTCGCGGAGCATTCCAGCCATCGAACCGAGGCGCCTTCGTGCGCGCGCGCAAAACGCTGGGCCAGAGCCAGCAAATCCACGCAGCGCTCGCCGAGCCGATCGAGCTCGGGCGTTTGCTCACCAGCCATTGCCAAGACGCCGATCAGCGCCTGCAAGGGGGGAGCCAAGCCGTCCACCGCGCGCCACCCATCGGCGTCGCTCAGGCCTTGCGGTGCTCCAGCGTCCCAGCGCCAACGCCCCGGCCCGCCCAGGGCGCGGACCCAGGCCGAGAGACTTCGGGTCGCTGCTTCCAGGTCTGCCGCCAAGCCTTGCCAGTCGGCAAGCCCCAGGGCGGACTGGCGTGTGGCCGCCAGCAGATCGCGCACGAAATCCTGAAGGCGTCGGCTGCCCAGTTGCGTTCCCAAAAACAGCACACCGATCTCGTTGAGCTGGTGCGCTTCGTCGACCACCACGGTATGCACTGTGGGCAACAGCTCGGCCACGCCGGACTCCCGCACCGCCATGTCGGCAAAAAGGAGGTGGTGGTTGACCACCACCACATCGGCGCCCAGGGCCTCTCTGCGGGCGCGATAAACGTGGCAGTTGCGCGCATGGGCGCAGGCTGCGCCCAGACAGTTCTCGCGCGTGGAAGTGACGAGCGCGGCGATGCCCGAGCGCTCGTCAAGCTGCGGCAATTCGGCCAGATCACCGCTTTGCGTCGCCTGCGCCCACAACTCGATTTCACCAAGGCGCTCTGCCAGCGCTTCATCGGACTCCTGCTGGCGTGCCAGGGCCAGCCGGTGCAAGCACAGATAGCTTGAGCGCCCCTTGAGCAAGGCCGTGCGCCGGGGCAAGGACAGCGCTTGCAGCACGCGGGGCAGATCGCGGCCAAACAACTGGTCCTGCAAGGCTTTGGTGGCGGTTGACAACAGCACGCGTTCGCCGCTGAGCAGCGCGGGCACCAAATAAGCAAACGTCTTGCCGACGCCGGTGCCGGCCTCCACTACCAAGGCGCCCCCTTCGGCCACCACACGGGCGACGGCCAGGGCCATTTCGGTCTGCCCGGCTCTGGGGACGAAGCCGGCTTGTGCGCGAATCAGAGCGCCATTGGCAGAAAAAGCTTCGGCAACGGTGTTTTGCCACTCGCTCAGAGAGACGTTTTCGGCTGAGGTGCCTACGGACGAGGCCATGGAAGGCAAGATTGGCAAGGGAGGCGAGAGGGACGTCGTTGGCACGCGGGACCCGCAAGGATGGCGAAAATCCCACAGGGGCCCTGATAATACGTTCGCCTTTGCGCTCCGGCAGGACAGAGCGCCCGCACTTAGCCACAATCCCCCCCATGTCCAAAGCGTTTCGCATGATTGCTTCGACGGGCATCCACAAGGGTGACCGCGACTACCAGCAAGATCAGGTGCTGCTGCTGGCACATCCGCGCTTCAACGGCTGCGTGCTTGCCGTGTTGGCCGACGGCATGGGCGGGCGAAGCGGCGGACGCAAGGCTTCTGACCAGGTGATGATGACAGCGCGCCAGCTGTTTGAGCGCTATTCCCCCGAATCGGACGACGCCGCAACCCTGCTGCGCAACCTGGTGCTGGAGGCGCACACCGTGATTCGCCTGACCGCCATCACCTCAGAGCAGGAGCCACACAGCACGGTGGCTGTTTTTCTCATCAACCCGCGCGGCGATTGCCACTGGGTGCATGCGGGAGACTCGCGCATTTACCACTTTCGCAACGGCCAACTGGTCAAACGCACCAGCGACCACTCGTACGTGCAGGCGCTGGTCGATCGTGGCGAAATCAGCGAGGCCGAGGCCAACGTGCATCCGCACTCGAACATTCTGGTGGGCTGCCTTGGGACGGAGAGCGACCCGCCGGTCACCATGCACACAATCTCGCAACTGCAGCCGGGCGACGTGCTGCTCTCATGCAGCGACGGTGTTTGGCATTATTTTTCGCCCGCAGAACTGGCATCGGTGCTCGATTCTCTGACGCCGCGCGAAGCCACCGAGTTTCTGATTGACAAGGCGCGCATGCGCGCACGTGGCGGCGGCGACAACCTCTCGCTGGTCATCGTCAAGCTCGAAGCCCTGCCCGAGCAGCCTGTGCCGCCCATGAAGGCGTTTGGCGTCAATACGTAAAACCCCAACGCGTCCCGATCCGCCTGCCTTGACTCACGGTGGATCGGGCAGCGGTGCAGCATGCGGGTGCCCCTTGGCATCCAGCTGGGCCTGACGGCGCTGCTGGGCCTGCAACCGCAGTTCTGCCGCGCGCTGCTTGTCCAGCAGCCGCTCGCGCGCTGCCTTGGCATCCAGCGCTCGCTGCGCGCTGGTG
>JBATPF010000157.1:0-21153 GCA_049291355.1 Giesbergeria sp. | reverse complement strand
GCCGTGCGCGTCGGCCAAGGCAAAAAGGCCGCGCGCAAACGCCGCCCGCCAGGCGTCGTCGGCATTGGGCCGGGCGAGGGCCAGCGTGAACGCCAGGGGCTCGGCGCCACACGCCGCCAGGTCTGAGAGGTTCACGGCCAGCGCCTTGTGGCCCAGTGCCTGCGGGTCCACGTCGGCAAAGAAGTGGTGCCCCTCGACCAGCATGTCGGAAGAGACGGCGAGCTGCATCCCGGGCCGCGGGGTCAACAACGCGCAGTCGTCGCCCACGCCCAGGGCCGCGCGGTGCACCGGCCGCGTGAAATAGCGCGCAATCAGGTCAAATTCGCCCATGGTTGGAAGTTCGTTGTCCTTGTGGGTCGAGCCGTTCGCGAAAAGCGATCTCTGTCCGACCGAAGGAGACTCAGGGGGGCGCCCCTCTAAACCGCTGCGCCGCCTGGCGGGTCACTTCGGCCAGCAATTGCTCTTCGCGCTGGCGCTCACGAAGCCAGCGCGCGTCGTTCTGTCCGGCGGCGGCTTCGCCGCGCAGCAGGTGCAGGGCGCTTGAGGCGCCATGCGCGGCGGCGTGGCCCGCAATCTGGTCAATGGTGCGCATGATGTGCTCGCGCAGCGGCATGTGGCCGCCCGTGGCCGGGTCGACGTAGACCGCGTCCATGCCGAAACGGCAGGCCTGGAAGCGGTTGTAGGTATAGACCAGGTAGTCGTCTTCCTGCGGCATGAAGGGCTGCTCTGCCAAAAACCAGGCGCCCAGCGACTGCACGAACCCGGCCAGAGCGGCGGCGCGCTCGATGGTCAGCGGGGTGTCGAAGACGCGGATTTCAATGGTGCCGAATTCGGGCTTGGGGCGAATGTCCCAGTAAAAGTCCTTCATGCTGCGCACCACGCCGGTGTGCGTCATCTTGTCGAAATAGGCCTCGAAATCCTGCCAGGTCAGCGCCATGGGCGCGCGGCCCGAGAGCGGAAAGGCAAACACCGAATTGAGCCGTGCCGAATCAAAGGCCGTGTCGTGGCCCTGGATGTAGGGGCTTGATGCCGAGAGCGCAATGAAGTGCGGAATGAAGCGCGACATGCGGTGCAGCATGAGCAGGGCGGAATCGGCGTCAGGGCAGCCAATGTGCACATGCTGGCCGAAGATGGTGAACTGCTTGGACAGGTAGCCGTACAGGTCAGAGAGTTCGCGAAAGCGCGGCTTGTCGTAAATGCGGCGCTCGTGCCACTGCTGGAACGGATGCGTACCGCCGCCAACCACCGCAATGTTGAGCTTGTCGGCGCATTTGACCAGGGCATCGCGAATCTGCGTCAATTGCCCCAGCACTTCGCTGCTCGAATGGCAAATGCCGGTAGAAATCTCGATCATGCCGCTCGTCATCTCGGGTACCACGCTGCCCGGAAGCGGGTGCTTTTTCATCAGGCGCAGCATGTCCTCAGCGTAGGGCGCCAAGTCGTAATCGTGGGTGTTGACGAGTTGCAATTCCAGCTCGACCCCCAGGGTGAGCGGCTCGGAATGGTTGAAGGCTTCAAGACCCATGGTTGTCTCCGGCGTTTTTGCGCGTCGTGAGGGGCGCCCAGGGCTTGGAGCTCTCGCCAGCCCGGTAAATGGCCACCGTAGCAATTACGGCGCCAGCCACCTCCATCAGCAAGATCGCGGGCAGCGCAATCTGTGCGATCAGGCGGCCGGTCTGCGGTGAGGCAACGACGAACTGCGAGGCGATCAGAAGGGCGATGGACGACATCGGCGTCATCGCGCTGGCCACCCACAAGGCTTGCTGCCAGCTGGCGCCGCTCCCGACATTGCCCAGGGCCACCCCCACCACTTTGGCCACCAGGCGCACGGCGATCAAAGCCAGTACCACCCCCGCAACGCGCCCGCTCCAGTCGGCCTGCGCAGCCACGGTGGAAACCAGCACAAACATCAGCATGGTCAAAAGGGCCGAGGCATTGCCAAGCTGGTGCGGCCAGGCCCAGGGCCTGGGGTTGAGCTGCTTGAGCAGCATGGCGCCCAGCAGCGCCGCCAAAGGCGCCGAGCCACCCATGTGCGCCGCCACGGCGGTGGCAGCGGCCACGAGGGTGAGCAGCATGATGGAGGTGTTCTCACTCGTCGGGCTCATGAAGCGAAGGGCCGTGCGCAGCGTCAGTGCCAGCACCGCCGCGACCACGATGGACACTCCCAGCACCACCATCACCGGGGACACGGTGTCGATGAAGGTGATGGTGGAGCGGTTCATCAGTTCGGCGCGGGCACTGCCCAGCGTCAGGGCATACAGTGTGGACAGTGTGGACAGCACGATGGCACGCTCGGTCACCGGGCCGGCCGCGCGGTTGTCGGCCACCACGCGGGTCAAGACCGAAGGAGACGCCGCCAGGGCCACCAGAGACAGTGGGCCGGCCACCTGGCGCTCCAATCCCAGCCAGGCCAGCGTCCAGTAGACCGCGAAATAGGTCAGTGCCGATTCCGCAATGCTTTGCACCAGCACCATGGGGTTGTGGCGGAACCAGCGCAGCGGAATGCGTCCACCCGTTTCGAACAGCACAACGGCCAGGCCCAGTTCCAGCAAAAACAGGCTGATGCCTTGCAGCGGCCAAGGTGCACCGCTGAAACCGGCCAACCCAGCCAGCGTGCCTACCAGCGTGTAGCCCACCACCTTGGGCAGACCCACGTGGCGCTGCAGCAAATGGCCGGCGATGGCCGCCACCGTCAGCAGCAAAGACCACTGCACGGTGGGAAGACCTGCCGAGGGGCGCAGCCACTGCGCCCAGAAGCTCAAGAGTTCATTCATTCGTGATTCCTTCGCCCGCAGTCACGCGCTGGGGGCCCGTTAAGGGGCTGGGGCGATTGCCCGACCAAATATACAAGGCGCCGCAGCGCCCGCCTGTCGGCGGTGCGCCCGAGTCGGTTGTCGCGGGAATGGGCCCTGGCTCAAGCGCCTGGCGCAGCGGGCGGCTGAAATGGGGCTTGCGGCGCGTCGGACGCCGAACTGCTTGGGACGCTGCTTGTCGCGGCGCCGCTCGGGCGCTCTGCCCCATTCTCGTTGAGTTTGTCGCCCGACCACCGCAGGGCACGCGCTGCAATGGGAGGCCCCACCGTCTCCAGCAGGGCGACCGCAGCCAGAACGATGGAACCAATCACGGCGCCTTTCTCTGGAAACAGGCTCAGTGTGGTGTTGACCAGGCCAATGGCCAGGCCGGCCATGGGCAGCAGCAAGAGACCCGTGCTGCCCGCCTGGCGCGGCGAGGCGCCGAGCAGCAGTGCCGAGCCGCCCACGCCCAGCCACTTCGCCGCCGCGCGCGCTCCGAGGAATGCCAGCACGGCCGGCCAGTAGTCGGCGATTTCGGCCACATGGAGGTTGGCCCCCGCGTAAACGAACAGCACGATGAAGAACAGCTCGAAGGAAGCGCCAAACTCAATGCTGGCGATCAGCTTGGCCCGCTCCATGCTGCGCACCACCATCCCCAGTACCAAGGGCGCGAAAAGCGCCGAGAGCTTGAGCGCCAGCGCGGCGCCCACGGTCATCATGACGGCGCCAATCACCAGTGCCAGTTGGTACTGCTCAGCCACTTTGGTTTTTCGCGCTGCCAGATGCAGCAAACCGCCCATGGCCAACCCCAGCGCGCCAGAGCCCAGCAACTGGTAGAGGGGCGCGCCTACCATCACAGTCAGTGGCGCATTGGCTTCGCCGTAAAGCGCGGGCAGCACCGCAGCAAAGGCAATGAAGGCGATCACGTTGTTGAGTGCCACCAGCAGCATGGCGCGTTCGGTCACCGGGCCCGAAGCTTCAAGCTCGTGCGCCACGTGAATCAGCACGGCAGGGGAGGACGAAATGGCAATGGTGCTGATCACCGCTGCCGTCAGACCCGAAACACCGACCATTCCCAGTGCGAAATACACCGCAGCAAAGGTCAGCGCGCTCTCCGCCAGCGAAACCAGTACCACCTGGCGGTCTTGCTTGATGCGCTTCGTGTCAATCGATAGCCCGAGCCGGTACAGGATCAGCGCCAGCGCCACATCGACCACGATGCGCGATTGCGCCAGGCCAGCCTCGCTGATGACGCCCAGCACATTCGGCCCCGCCACGAAGCCCACCACCATGAATCCCGTGATGCTGGGCAACCAACGCCAACGGTGCGCGATATAGCCCCCGAGAGCGCCGGAAAAAAGCAGAAAACCAAAAAAGAACAGGGTGTTGACCGAGAACGGCCACGCGGGCAGAAATTCCATAGGTAGGCAGCGAACGCGCGGTACGTCAGTGCAGGACGCGATGGCCGCCGCCTTGGGCTGCATGCATCACGAAGCGCGGGATGGGCACATCGAACGCTTCGCCCACTTCGGTCACGAAGCGGTAGCTCCCTTCCATGCTACCGGTGTCGCTGCGCAAGCGGCAACCGCTGCTGTACTCGAAGCGCTCGCCCGGCCGCAGCAGAGGTTGCTGGCCGACCACGCCAAGGCCGCGCACTTCGTCTTGCGGGCCCTGCTCGTCCTCAATTTTCCAGTGCCGCGCGATCAGTTGGGCCGGCGCATCGCTGCGGTTGACGATGGTGATGGTGTAGCTGAAGGCGAACACCTCGCGCTCGGGCGCGGACTGATCCGCCAGGTAAGCGGTCTGGACATGGATGTCGAAGGCAGGCGATTGCATGGCCCGGATGGTAACTGCGACAATGGAATCATGAGCCGCACCTACCGCATCGCCCCCTCCATCCTGTCCGCCGACTTTGCCCGTCTGGGGGAGGAAGTCTCTAGCGTCATCGCGGCCGGTGCCGACTGGATTCACTTTGATGTGATGGACAACCACTATGTGCCCAACCTGACTTTCGGTCCCATGATCTGCCAGGCGCTCAAGCCACATGCCAAGACTGCGGCGGGCCAGGCGGTGTCGATCGACGTGCATCTGATGGTCGAGCCTGTGGATGCGCTCGCTGCGGCGTTTGCTGCGGCGGGCGCAGATACCATCAGTTTTCACGCTGATGCAGTGCAGCATGTGCACCGCAGCATTCAGGCGATTCGAGCCCAGGGCGCTCGCCCCGGCCTGGTATTTAACCCGGCTGCGTCGTTGGACGTACTGGATTGGGTCATTGACGACATTGACGTAATCCTTATCATGAGCGTCAACCCCGGTTTTGGTGGCCAGAGCTTTATTGAGTCGTCCCTGCGCAAGATCGAGGCGGTGCGCAAGCGCATAGACGCATCGGGCAAGGACATCCGGCTGGAGGTGGACGGCGGCATCAAGGAAGACAATATCCGCCGCGTCGCCGACGCCGGGGCCGATACGTTCGTCGCGGGCAGTGCCATTTTCGGGCAACGCGACTACAAGGCGGTGATCGACGCCATGCGAACGCAGCTGGCGCAGCGCTGAATTCAGCGCTCGCGCGGACGCAGCTGACCGGTTCGGGGCATGGGCCGCAGGGGCCGTCCGCATTTTCGGCCTCTTGGCTGACAGGGCCAAGGGCCCTACCGACGTAGGATGAACTTTTGTATTGAGGTGTCCGTCGATTGTGTCTCGGCGAACCACACAAGCGAGGTTCCATGTCAAACACCCACACTCACATCCACAAGTTACCGGTTCCATCGCGCAGCATGGTGCGTGACGCCCCGCCTTCGGAAACACTGAGCTTGGAGCGCCACGTGCGTCAGTGTTTGCAGGCCAATGGCGCCTGGCACAGCGTTCGAGATACCGCTAAAACGGTCGGTTCCTTTTTAAGTGGCCGCGTGGTGACCGTGGTGGTGTTGGTGGCAGGCATTTTGCTTGCTCTCAGCGCCTACTGGTAACGCGCGTAGTCACGCTCCGTGGCACCGCGCGACGAGAAAAGCCTGGCCGCCAGCAGCGGCGTCGGGTTCGATCAGCTCCTGAGTCCTGGCCTGGGCCAACTGGAGCCGCCGATACGCGCAGAAATCTTCGGCCTCACGCGGTTGGAGCAGCACGGGCGCAGTTTGGCGCAGGCGCATCTCGAAAGCGGGAGTGCTCCGTCTGCAGCCCGGCCCTTTTACCCCCGCCTTCAGCAAAATTTGCGGGTTTTGCGGCTTTCGCATGCGTACATCACAGACCAGGAACGCACGGGCCACCATGTAAGCCCGGCTGGCGAATGGCTGCTCGACAATTTTCAGATGCTGATGGCACAGACCGACGACATCGGTCAGGCGCTGCCGAGGCGCTATTTCGCCGATTTGCCGGTGCTGGGTGGCGAACATCTCGCGGGTATGCCACGGATCTACGGTGTGGCTTGGGCGTTCGTAGCGCACACCGACAGCGCCATCGACAATGACTTGCTGGTGAGCTTTTTAAACGCCTACCAAACGGTGTGCGAGCTGAACTTCGGTGAGATCTGGGCGCTTGCGTCTACTTTGCGTGTGTTGCTGGTGGAAAACCTGCGGCGCTTGGCGGAACAGGTGGCGACGTCCATGGCCGCTCGTCAGGCGGCGGACGAATGGTGCGACGCTCTCATCGAATCCGGAAAATTTGGAGGATCCAGTTTTGAGCAACGCTTCAAAGCGATGGTGCGTCGTGGTGTGGGCCGCGCCTTTGCGCTTCAGGTCAACGAAAGGCTGAATGCCGAGACGGGTGACATCGCAAGCTCGCGAGATGCCGTGGTACAGGCAACACTCCTAAAGGCGCGCGAAGCCTTGGGCCGCTTGTTGCCAGATACCTCTTCCTCCCAGGTGGAGCAGCACGCGGAAAAGGCCGCCGACAGCTTGAGCATGCGCAATGCGATTCTGGCGCTGCGCACCCTGGAGGACGCCGATTGGCGCGAAGTGGTCAACCACACCAGCGTTCTGGTGCGTGCCCTTGAGGCATCGCCCACTTTTTGCGCTGAACGCGAAGATACGCAGGACGCCAGCCTGTTTGCCATTCAGCGCCTGGCCAGGCGCAGCACACACAGTGAGTCGTTCATCGCCAGCCACTTGCTGACTTTGATGGGCATTGAGCGCACAGATCGATTGAGCGGCGCAGTGGCAGAAAATGCTTCACAGCCTCCTCGCAATGATGGGGAGTATGCGGACGCTGCCTCCCACACGCCTGGCTACTGGCTGCGCGGACCTGGCCGCAAAGTGCTCTACACGGCCCTGGACCTGCGTGCGCAGCGCCACTGGGAAATGCGGCAGTTGCTGCTGCGAGGCGTGTTGCCGCTGTACGTCATGGTGCTGCTGGTTGGCAGTTTGGCTGCAGCCGCCTGGATGGTGCTCGGGCCCCGCCTTGCATGGCCGTTTGCTGCTGGCCCGGCGCTGTGGGGGGTGGGCTTGTTGGCCCTTTTCCCGGCGGGAGAAGCGGTTCTTGCAGTGATCCACCGCATGCTCAGCGAATCCCTGCCGCCACGGCGCATGGCACGGTATGGGCTGCCAGCGGGTATTCCGCTCGAGCACCGGGTGCTCGTGGTTCTGCCGACGATGCTGACATCGCCCAGAACCGTGCGCGAACTGGTGTTGCAGTTGGAGCAGCATTACCTTGCCAACAGCGAGCCCTGCGCGCAGTTCGCCCTGTTGACCGACTATTCAGACGCCGACGCCGCCACGCAGCCGGGCGACGCCGCGTTGCTGGAGCAGGCACGCACCGAGATGGAGGCTTTGGAGGCACGTTACAGCCAGGCCCCCCTGAACGGTGCCGCTCACCGATTCCTGCTGCTGCACCGGGAACGCAGCTGGGCGCCGACAGAGCGCCGCTGGATCGGCTGGGAGTGCAAACGCGGGAAGCTCGAAAATTTGGTCCAGTGGCTTGCCGAGGGAGGCGATTCGCCGTTTGTGGATCTGGGCCTGTTGTCGCAGCCGGTGCCTGGCACGCCCTATGTGGTGACACTCGACAGTGACACCGGTCTGCCACCGGGAACCCTTCGCGCTCTGGTCGGGGTGGCCGCACACCCGCTCAACCGGCCGCAAGTGGATGCGCGGCGCCGCCGCGTCGTGTCGGGTTTCGGCATTTTGCAGCCGCGGCTCACCACACCGTTGCCGGAACCCGCCACGGCGACCTTGTTTCACTGGCTGTTTTCGGGCCGCTGCGGCATCGACCCCTACAGCGCAGCGACGTCCGAGATTTATCAGGACTTGTTTTCGGAGGGGAGCTTCGTTGGCAAAGGCCTCCTGAATGTGCACGCCATGCACACCGTATTGGGACGCCGATTGCCTGAAGGCCAGGTGCTCAGCCACGATCTTCTTGAAGGTTCGCTCGCGCGCTGCGCCACCGTGAGCGACATCACGCTGATGGAAGATGCGCCGCTGCACGCCGACGTTGCCGCAGCGCGCATTCATCGCTGGACACGCGGCGACTGGCAGTTGCTGCCGTTGATGCTGCAGTGGCGCCGCTACGACCTTCCTGGAATTACCCGCTGGAAGTTGCTGGACAACCTTCGCCGCTCGCTCGTGGCTCCCGCATCGGCGGGCCTGCTGGTGCTGGCGCTGGCAGGCGCGCCCCTGTCGCCCTGGAGCACGCTGGCGTGGGTGCTACTGGCTTTCGGCGCCGGTCCGCTGATTGGCGCGCTGGCGGGCCTGGTGCCTGCACGCGACAACGCGGCGCTTGAATATTTCTATCGGCAAGCATTGAGGGAAGTGCTGCGCGCCTTCGGCAGCGCGCTGTGGCATCTCGCTACCTTGCTGCAGCAGGCCTTGATGCTGCTTCACGCCGTCGGGTGCGCCCTGTGGCGCAGCTTTGTGAGCCGGCGGGGGCTACTGCAGTGGACCACCGCCGCCAGTGCGCAGGCAGCTGCTCTGACGAGTTTGCCCGGACTCGTCGCCGCGCATGCCCCGGTCACACTGGCGGCTGCCTTGCTCTGGCTGGCGCTGTGGCAGCCAAACACAGCCTGGCCGGTCTTTAGTGCGCTGCTCTGCCTCGCTTGGGCTGCGACGCCTCTCTGGATCTGGCTTTTCAGCCGGCCCTGGCGCTTCCAGGAAGAGCCTCAAGCCACACCGCAGGAGCAAGCGTACCTGGCGGAAATTGCGCGCGACACCTGGCGATTTTTTGAGATCCATGTCGGCGAGCCGATGCACCACCTGCCCCCTGACAACGTGCAGACTGTTCCGAACACCATGGTGGCCGAACGGACCTCGCCCACCAACATGGGTCTGTATCTGCTGGCGGTAGCGTGCGCGCGTTCTTTCGGCTGGATCGACACTGCACAGTTGCTGTCGCGCTGTGAAGCCACCCTGGACACGCTCGACACGCTGGAGCGCCACAGAGGGCACTTCCTCAACTGGTACGACACGCGTACGCTGGAGATACTGAAGCCCGCTTACGTTTCCACGGTGGACAGCGGCAATCTGTGTGGCCATTTGCTCGCCCTGGCAGGCGCGTGTGATGCACTGCTGCACGATTCGCAACCCGACGTAGAAACTCCCGTACCGGCCCGGCTGCAAGCCCTTGCCGCGCGTTGCCGCAAGCTGGCGACCGAGCCGGAGTTCGGTTTTCTGTACCACCCGCGCAAGCGCCTGCTGCACATCGGTTACCGGGTGGCGGACAGCGCACTTGACACCAGTTTTTACGATTTGTTGGCCTCTGAGGCGCGGCTGGCCAGCCTGTGGGCTATCGCCAAGGGCGATGTGCCGGCAGAGCATTGGGGTTCACTGGGGCGGCCCTTCTATGGAGTGGGCCGGCGCGCGGCCCTGCGTTCCTGGTCAGGTTCCATGTTTGAGTATCTGATGCCGGCGCTGGTGCTCGACGAGCCCGTGGGCAGCGCGCTCAATACGGCCGCACGGTCCGCGATCTACGAGCAACAGCGCTATGCGCAAAGCCACGACGTGCCATGGGGTGTTTCAGAATGCGCCTATGCGGCGGGGGACCACACGCTCGCTTACCAGTACGCCCCGCAGGGCGTGCCCCGACTCGCGCTGAGGCGAACGCCTGCCGACGATCTCGTGGTGGCGCCTTATGCGACAGGCCTGGCCGCCATGTTCGATCGACCTGCCGCAGAGGCGAATTTCCTCACCTTTGAGTCGCTGAAGGCGCGTGCCGACTGGGGTTTTATCGAGGCATTGGATTTCAGTACAGAACGCCAGAGTGGCGGCAGCCGGTTCCAGTTGGTGTCCACTTTCATGGCCCACCACCAGGGCATGACGCTGGTGGCACTGACCAACGTGCTGCTGGATGGCGCCCCGCGCCGCTGGACCATGGCGAACGCCCGCCTGCGCGCGGTCTCCGGCCTGCTTCAGGAGGCGGTTCCGCGAGAGATTCCCCGTCTTGTCGAACCGCTCACGCAACCACATCGCACGGCGCGCACGCGTGTGGGGGGAGCGGCGTCGCGTGAGCTGGTGCCGGGCTCCAGCGGGATCGAGCCCACCGTGCTGCTCTCCAACGGCAAATACAGCGTATCGCTGCGTGCCAACGGCTCCGGCTGGAGCCGGTACGGCAACGCCGATATCTCGCGCTGGCGAGACGATGCTTTGCGCGATGCCTACGGCCACTTCGTCTACCTGCGCCGCGTGGCGGCGTCCAATGTGTCCGAGGCGAGCGATGCCGGTTTGGTTTCCATCACGCAGCACCCGGCGGCCGATCCGCTGGCTGCATACCGCGCCAGCCTGCAGGGCGACCATGCCTGCCTGCATGCTCAGTGGACCGATCTGCGCAGCTGCTGCACGGTCTGGGTGAGCCCCGAAGACGATGTGGAACTGCGGCGCATTGAATTGTGGAATTCGACTTCCGAGCCCATCGAGCTGGAACTGTTCTCCGTATTCGAGGTGTCGCTGTTCGAAGCCCGAGCCGACGAGGCGCACCCCGCTTTCGCCAACCTGTTCATCGCATCGGATTGGGTGGATGCCAACCAGGCGCTGTACTTTTCCCGGCATCCGAATACCGATGCCCAGCAAAGCGTACATGCGGTGCATTTTCTGGCAGAGAGTGAGCGCCAGCCCGTTGTCCTCAGACTCCAGACCGACCGCGCTGCCTGGCTGGGCCGCAACCGGGACGCGTCGGCGCCGCTTGCGCGGTGCGAAGATCCTCCTGCCGGCGATGCCCCCGTGCGGACCGGACTGGATCCGGTGTGCGCCCTGTCGCTTCGCATCGTGGTGCCAGCGCAGTCGCACGCGCAATTCACGCTGGGCACTGCCGCGGCGAACCAGCGAGATGCGCTGGACACGCTGGTGGATCGCTACCGCCAACCGGCGGTCATTGAGCGCTCCATGCTGATGTCGTCGACTTTTGCTGGTGTGCGCATGCGCGAGATGGGAATCCTTCGGGAAGACCGCGCCGCCATTCAGGCGCTATCCACGCTGATCGCTCTGCTGCACGCGCGCCCAGGGCCGAGGACACTGCCGACTGGCGTACAAAACCTGGGCGATCGGCGCACGCTGTGGCGCTTCGGCATATCGGGTGACCGCCCCCAGTTGCTGGTAGAAATCAGCGCGGAGCATGGGATACGTCTGGTGCGTTCGCTGGTAAAGGCCTTGCATCTGTGGGCCTGGGGTGGGTTGCCTTGCGATCTGGTGGTGGTGAACGCGGAGCCGCCCTCCTACCAGATGCCGCTGCAGCTGGCGTTGCAAGAACTGAAGGAGACACACAGAGCGCAAAGCGTGGGTGTCGATCCAGACCGAGCCTGTGGCCTGCACCTGCTGCGCCAACCCGATCTTTCGAGCGAAGAGCACACCACGCTGCGCATGCTGGCCCGCGTGCGCTTCTCGGCCGATGGGCGGCCCCTGTCCCAGCATTTGCGCGAACTGACGCAATGGCACAACGCCGCGCTGGACGAGCGCATCGACCAGTCCCACGCGTCACTGAGTTCGCAGCGTGCGGGCGCGTCTGCGGCAGCCCCGGATGGCGAGTTCGATGCGAAGAGTGGCGCGTTCCGATTTGAGATTTCTGCGCAAAAGCAAGTCTCGCGGCCCTGGATCAACGTCCTTGCCAACCCGGAGTTCGGCACGCAGGTGTCTGAGTCTGGCGCCGGTTACAGCTGGGCTGGCAACAGCCAGCAGCACAAGCTCACGGTTTGGTCGAACGACCCCGTGTCCGACCCGGGCGGCGAGATCTTCTGGCTGCAGGACCTGCGCAGCAAAGCCTTGTACGGTGTGGGCAAGGGATTTGACGGTGTGCGCAAGGTAGAGCATGGTCAGGGCGTCACGGTGCTTGAGCAACACCATGGGAAGCTGAAGATTCGCAGCACCTGGTGCGTGGACCCGCAGCGCTCCGTCAAGCAGGTGCGCCTGACCCTCACGAACCGGGGGCAGGAGGGGCTGCGGTTGCGCGCCATCGGCCTTCTTGAATGGGTGATGGGCAGCCAGCGCCTGGACCGCCAGAGCGTCGCTACCGCGTGCGACGGCAATAGCGGGGCGGCCGTGCCCAGCAGATCGGTGCCCGTGTTGCTGGCGATTCAGCGCGATGGACAGTCCGGCCAGGGCGGCAGTACGGCGTTCTTTGCGGTCTATGCAGCACATGATGGAGTGCAGCCGTCCATCGATTGGACCTGCGACCGGCGCGAGTTTTTCGATGCACGTGGCCACCGTGTCGTGCCTGACCACCTGGCTGAGCAGGCCGGCCTCGGGCTAGACCCCTGCGCCGCGCTATCGTGTCCGCTGGACGTTCAGGCCGGAGAGAGCTGCGACTGCGTCTTTCTGCTGGGACACGGCGCCACTAGCAGTGAAGCGCTGGCGCTCGCGCGCGATTGCCTGAATGAGGGCGCTGCGCCGGATGCCAAGCGCTGGGAAACGGCGGCGCGCGCCCAGTGGGCGCAGCTGCTCGCGCCAGTGCAGGTGCAAACACCGGACCCCTTGTTCGACGCCCTGGTCAACCACTGGTTGCTCTACCAGACCGTGGGCTGCCGCATGTGGGCGCGGGCGGGCTTCTATCAGGCGGGAGGCGCCTTTGGGTTTCGCGATCAGTTGCAAGACGCCATGGCGCTGGCCATCGCCCGCCCGCAAGCGCTGCGCCAGCAGTTGTTGCTTTCGGCGTCGCGACAGTTCGAGGAAGGCGATGTGCAGCACTGGTGGCACCCGCCGACTGGCGCCGGGGTGCGCACCCATTGTTCCGATGATTTGCTGTGGCTCCCAGAAGCCGTGGCGCGCTATGTGCAAGTGACAGGCGACGCGGCCGTGCTCGACGAATCCGTGACCTTTCTGGACGGGCCGGCCATCCCTGAAGGCACGCACGATGCGTACTTCGTGCCGACCGTGAGCAGCGCCTCCGCCAGCTTGTACGAGCACTGCGCCCGTGCATTGGACCGCAGCCTCAAAGTGGGCGAGCACGGCCTTCCGCTCATCGGCAACGGTGACTGGAATGACGGCATGAACCTGGTGGGCGACCAAGGTCGCGGCGAATCGGTGTGGTTGGCCTGGTTCCTGTGCACCGTGACCGACGCTTTCGTTCCGCTCGCACAGCGGCGCGGCGACGCCGAACGCATCGACCACTGGCGCCTGGCTGCGCGCGGTTGGCGCACGGCGCTGGCCGGACCGGCCTGGGACGGCGCATGGTTCAAGCGCGCCTTTTTCGACGATGGCACGCCACTGGGCACCCATGACGCTGTCGAGTGCCGCATTGACCTTATAGCGCAGGCCTGGAGCGTTCTGTCGGGCGCGGCCTCGCCGGAGCGCCAGCGCGCAGCGATGGCGGCCGTGGCCGAACTGCTGGTGGACGAGGACGCGGGCCTCAACCGCCTGCTCACGCCACCGCTACAGCACATGGTGCCGAGTGCTGGCTACATCCAGGCCTATCCGCCGGGCGTGCGCGAGAACGGCGGCCAGTATTCGCACGCCGGTGTCTGGAAGCTGATGGCGCAGGCGCAATTGGGCGATGGAGATGGCGCCTACCGCACTTTCACCCAACTGAGCCCAGCGCACCGCAACGCCAATGCAAGGCAGAAGGTGGTCTATGGGCTGGAGCCGTACGTCATGGCGGGCGATATCTACTCCGAAGCACCGTATGTGGGCCGGGGCGGCTGGAGCTGGTACACCGGTTCGGCGGCCTGGATGCATCGCGCCGCCATTGAATCGATCCTGGGCCTGGAGGTGCGCGCGGATCGCGTTTGCCTTCGACCTTGTCTCCCCAGCCACTGGCCCCAGGCGCGGCTGACATTGGAGCGCGGCGGCGCCAGGCACCAGTTCACGATTTGCTTTGACGACGTCCCGGATGCCCTCTCCCAGGCGCAGGACGCGGGTGCACAGCGGCTGGAAGTAGGTGCGTGGGTGGTGTTGCCGGCGGGTGACGAAGGGGGCAACTATGTTGTGGTTCTGCCGCGGCGCCCCGCAGAAGTGCCGAAGTCGGATTGAGCGTCAGGCGCAAGGCTTCCCTGCAACGCAGGGAAGTCATTTGATTATGGTTTCGCCGGGATGACCGTCGTCGTTGTGGTCACGCTTTCGCGCAGCACGCCCCCCTGCAAGGCGGAGCCGCTGGTCTGGCCCGATCCACGAATGCGGTCCAGACAGGCTGCGTGCTCATCGGCTTTCGAGAAGACCTCGCAGCGTTCGACAGCGTTTGCTGCTTTTTCGTTGGAGCCGCTGCTTTTCAGGGCGCCTTTGCCGGCGGCATCGCGCGCTGCGCCCGCCTCGCGCAGGCAGACATCGCGCGCTTGCTGGGTCTGGCCGCTCAAGCAGGCCGC
The DNA here is from genome assembly GCA_049291355.1 of Giesbergeria sp. GTDB lineage: Bacteria > Pseudomonadota > Gammaproteobacteria > Burkholderiales > Burkholderiaceae_C > Simplicispira. The sequence continues at coordinate 6,663 of JBATPF010000157.1, read as the reverse complement.
GCGGTCCTTCTGGTAACGTGCCTCGGCGTTGGCATCCGGTGCGGCGTGACTGGCGGCAGCGCCCATCAGCAGGGCCGCACCGCAAAAGGCGCGCAGGGTGGTTGGTCGAATGTTCATGGTCTGAATCCTTGGCGGTTGTTTGGCATGGGTTCTCGCGTGGCAGTGCCAGCGCGCCGTTGAAGACTAGGCTTCCATAGCAAGCCCTGCTGTCGGACAGACGCTGCATTGGCAGCGGGCGCAGAGCGCAAAGCGGTCTACTCCGCGCAGGTGCCCCGTCTGCACACGCCGCGAGGAGTGGTGCAGGACACCTAAACTCGCCAGATTTCCTGCTGCGCTTCGTGCGACGCCTATGGCCATCCTCACACTCCCAGGCACGACGTTCGAAGTCGATGCCGCCATCTTTGACCTTGACGGCACCCTGGTGGACACGCTGGGCGATTTTGACGAGGCCCTCAACCGCATGCTGGTCGAGTTATGCCTGCCTTCTGTTGCGCGTGAAGCCATCGCCACGATGGTGGGCAAAGGCTCGGAGCATTTGCTTATTTCTGTATTAAATAGCGTTCTAGCGCAAGGTGGAAGAGTGCTTCCAGCTATTGATTTAGAAGCGCTCTACCAGCGTGCCTGGCCCAGCTACCAGCGCCACTACGCAGCCATCAACGGCCAGTTTGCCGAAATGTATCCGGGGGTGCGGCAGGGACTGCGGGCGCTGGAAGCCGCCGGCATTCCGATGGCTTGCGTAACCAACAAGCCGACCGCCTTTGCCACGGTGCTGCTGCGGGCGCTCGATCTTGATTGCTTTAAGCATGTGTTTGGAGGCGACGCCTTCGAGCGGAAAAAACCCGATCCGCTGCCCTTGTTGCGCAGCTGCGCAGCACTGGGCACAGTCCCCGCACGCACATTGATGATTGGTGATTCGGCCAATGACGCCCAGGCAGCGCGGTCGGCCGGCTGCCCGGTGCTGCTGGTCACCTACGGCTACAACCATGGCCAGAGCGCACGCGCGGTGGACGCCGATGCCTGGGTGGATTCGCTGGCCGAGCTAGGGACGTCCTGCATAGCTCCTCGCGGCGTGTGATAGCGCGGACTCGGGCGGTCTGCGTCGTTGCGCTTCACAGCCAATAGCACTGGCTATTGCCTGCAAAACGCGCCTAACATCCCATCCCGATCCGCACTACACCCACTCGCGTAGAGCTTTGTAGGACATCCCTAGCGGCCCACCGGTGAAACTCGAAAGTCGCCTCAGGCTGGCCCAATTCGCAGCGCGGACCCGCGCGCTTGCGTCACTGCCGGCCGGGTGGCTGATTGCGCTGCCTGGGGTGCGCCGCTCAGGCGGAACACCGCCACCGCATGCACCAACTGCGCCGCCTGCACCTTGAGGCCGTCGGCCGCAGCGGCGCTTTCTTCTACCAGTGCAGCGTTCTGCTGCGTGGCCTGATCCATCTGCGTCACCGCCTCGCCCACCTGGGCCACGCCCTGGCTTTGCTCCTGGCTGGCCGCGCTGATCTCGCTCACGATTTCGGTCACCCGGCCAATGGCCTCGACCACTTCGCTCATGGTGCTGCCGGCGCGATCCACCAGGGCCGAGCCCGCTTCTACGCGCTCCACACTTGCGCCAATCAAGGCCTTGATCTCCTTGGCGGCATCGGCGCTGCGCCCGGCCAGGCTGCGCACCTCGCTCGCCACCACCGCAAAACCGCGCCCTTGCTCGCCGGCACGCGCCGCTTCCACTGCGGCGTTCAGCGCCAGGATGTTGGTCTGAAAGGCAATACCGTCGATCACGCCGATGATGTCGGCAATCTTGCGGCTGCTGTCGTTGATGCCCTTCATGGTGCGAACCACTTCGGCGACGACATCGCCGCCCTGCGTGGCCACGGTCTGGGCTTTGAGCGCGAGCTGGTTGGCTGCGCGCGCGTTGTCGGCGTTTTGGCGCACGGTGGAATTGAGTTCTTCCATCGAGGCCGAGGTTTCTTCCAGGGCACTGGCCTGCTGTTCGGTACGGGCTGACAGATCGCTGTTGCCGTGGGCGATCTCGGCGCTGGCAGTGGCCACGCCTTCGGCGCCTCGGCGCACCTCGCCGACGATGCCCGCCAATTGCTGCTGCATGGCACCAAGCGTTTGCAGCAATTGGCCGGGTTCATCGCTGCCGGTGGCTTCCAGGGCATACGTCAGGTCACCCTGTGAATGGCCTGCGCGAGTTGGCGGCTGCGCTGCACGGGCTGCACGATCGAGCGTGTGACCAGCGCGGCCAACGCCAAACCGAGTGCGATGGCGGCCAGCGCGCAGGCGCCAAGAATCCACTCGCTGGTTTGGGCTACAGAGCTGCTGCGTTGCAGGCTTTCAGTCAAAAGCTGGGCCATGTGCTGGCGCAAGGCGTCGAGGGCGGTGAGCGTCTTGTCGGCGAGCGGGCGCAGGTCTTTGTCCACCAGGCTGGGCACATTGGGCTCGCCGCCACGGTGCAGCTCGCGAATTTCGGCAAGCCGCTGTGTGTAGGCCGTCTGGGCGGCATCCACATTGGCAAGCAAGGCTTTGCCCGCGTCGCCCGTTACCAGCGTGTGGACCCGCTGCACGGTTTGCGCGATATCGCCCGTCGTGGCCTCGGTGCTGGCCTGGAGCTGGTCCATGTATTCGCGGTCGATGGCCTTGAGAAACGCCTCGGTGCGCACCCAGTTCAGGCGCAAGCCCGCCGCCCAGCGCTCCACCTGCGCCTGGCGCTCCATTTCCACGGTGGAAACGCGCTCGCTGTCGGCAGCCAAGGTCTGGATCCGCCAGATGCCTATGCCGGCGGTCAGCGCTGTAATCAACAGGATGAGACCAAAACCCAGGCCCAGGCGCGGGCCGACGCGGAGCGTACGCAACATGTTTTTAAAGCAGGCGAGAAAGGGACATGCCACAGCCTAAGGGCTGCCGCAAAGCAAGGATGTCTGTCGCGCGACAGGGTCGACCGCTTACTTCACGCCCAGAAGCTGGTCCTTGAGCTTCCAGTCGGCCGGAGAGTTACCGAACCAGATGGACATCAGCGCCCGGAAGAAGGCTGGATCTTTGAAAGGCTCCGCCTGCAGCTTGCCCTTGGCCCAGATGCTCAGACCCGTCGCGGGGTCCCATTCGAGAGCGCAGACTTCGCCCGGTTGAAAGGATTTGTTGGCCGCAAAAATCTCGCCCATTTTGATCATGCCCGGAATGATCTTGGAGAGCTCGCTCTTGCTGACGTTGTCCTCAATGCCCCGCGTGAGCAGTTTGCCAAAATCGGTGGAATTGATCTCACGCAAAAAAGTCATGCCCAAACGCTTGGGACCAGGCGCTGCAATCAATTCATCCAGCGAAGCCACTGGTCGGGTGGTGTAGAGGTCGCCCACATAAACCTTGAAAGGGCCCTTGTAGCGGATGCCCGCACCATTGAGTTGCAGTTTGGTTCCTGCGACGCTAACCGAGTCTTCCACCTTCACACCAGCGAGCTCGGTCATGGGAAACGCCGCCATGCTCCAGCACAGGCCGACAGCAAGCAGCAGAGTGCGCAATGTTTTAAGCATGTCCATCCTCGTAAAAAAGAACGATCGTTCGTAAGACTGCAACAAAGTGTAGGTCAGTTGGTCCTGGGTCCTATTAGGGATTTCCCGAGCGCGCAGGGCGCTTACCCATTCACTGCACCGGTGGGGGCCCGGGCGCGCATTTGCTACACTTTGCGCCATGTTCATTCACCGCGCGTTCATCGCAGGTCGCACAGACCGGGGAGCCTGGCCCTGGCGTCCCTACTGCGCCTAACGTGTGGCGGTTGCTGTCCGGCACACGCCTTGTGGCCCTTGCGGCCTTTCCCGATGAACTTGGCGCGCCAGCCTGCTGGCCCGCTTGCCGCCCTGGCAGGACACTCCCTTGATCACTGAACTCGAATTCCATAGCCTCGCGCGCGAAGGCTACAACCGCATTCCGCTGATGGCAGAAGCCTTCGCGGACCTTGAAACTCCCCTGTCGCTGTACCTCAAATTGGCCCACAGCCAGGGCGGCGGTGCGCACAGCTTCCTGCTCGAATCTGTGGTCGGCGGCGAGCGCTTTGGCCGCTACAGCTTCATCGGCCTGCCGGCGCGCACGCTTTTGCGCTCGCGCGGCTTCGGCCCGGACGCCGTCACCGAAGTGGTGACCGACGGCCAGGTCGTCGAAAGCGCTCCCGGCAATCCGCTCGATTTCGTCGAGGCCTACCAGAAGCGCTTCAAGGTGGCGCTGCGCCCCGGCCTGCCGCGCTTCTGCGGGGGCCTCGCGGGCTACTTTGGCTACGACGTGGTGCGCCACATCGAGAAAAAGCTGGAGAAGTCGTGTCCTCCCGACACCCTGGGCATGCCCGACATCCTGCTGCTGCAGTGCGAGGAGCTGGCGGTCATCGACAACCTCTCGGGCAAGCTCTACCTCATCGTCTACGCCGACCCGGCGCGGCCCGAAGCCTTCAGCAACGCCAAGAAGCGTTTGCGCAGCCTGCGCGAGCAATTGCGGTATTCGGTCAGTGCGCCGCAGGTGCAGGCCAGCCTGGGCCACCCAGCGCAGCGCGACTTTGCCAAGGCGGACTACTTGGCCGCCGTGGAGCGCGCCAAGGAACTGATTGCCGGCGGCGACTTCATGCAGGTGCAGGTGGGCCAGCGCATCCACAAGCGCTTCGACGCCAGCCCGCTGTCGCTCTACCGCGCGCTGCGTTCGCTCAACCCCAGCCCCTACATGTACTACTACCACTTCGGTGACAGCCATGTGGTGGGTGCCAGCCCGGAGATTCTGGTGCGCCAGGAGAAAACCGATCTTGGCGAGAAGATCACCATCCGCCCGCTGGCCGGCACCCGCCCGCGCGGCGCCACGCCCGAGTTGGACAAGCTCACCGAGCAGGAACTCATCAACGACCCGAAAGAGCGTGCCGAGCACGTCATGCTGATTGATTTGGCTCGCAACGACATCGGCCGCATTGCGCAAACCGGCACGGTCAAGGTCACCGAAGCCTTTGCGGTGGAGCGCTACAGCCACGTGATGCACATCGTGAGCAACGTCGAAGGCATTTTGAAACCCGGCATGAGCAACATGGATGTGCTGCGCGCCACATTCCCCGCAGGCACCCTGACCGGTGCGCCCAAGGTGCACGCCATGGAAATCATTGATCAACTGGAGCCCACCAAGCGCGGCCTGTACGGCGGCGCTTGCGGGTACCTGAGCTACGCCGGCGACATGGACGTGGCCATTGCCATCCGCACCGCCATCATCAAGGACGGCGAGCTGTACGTGCAAGCCGCGGCCGGCGTGGTGGCCGATTCGGTGCCCGAGCTCGAATGGCGCGAGACGGAACACAAGGCGCGCGCCATCCTGCGCGCCGCAGAACTCGTCGAGGAGGGTCTGGAATGACACGCGCGATCGAAAAAGTGAAGCCCTGCCAGGACATGCAGGACGTGCGCCGCGCCATCAACGCACTCGACGACGTGCTGGTGCCGCTGCTGGTGGAGCGCGTGGGCTACATGACGCAGGCCGCCCGCATCAAGCAGCGCGCCAGCCAGGTGCGGGACGAGGCGCGCATTGAAGACATCGTGCAGCGCGTGCGGGGGGCAGCTCTGAAAGACGGCGGCGACAGCGAGGTCATCGAGCAGATCTACCGCAGCATGATGGAAGCCTGCATCGCTTTCGAGGAACGCGAATTCGCGCGGCTGCGCGAAGTGACCGCCCAGGGAGAACGTGCATGAAGCTCTTGATGATCGACAACTACGACAGCTTCACCTGGAACATCGTCCAGTACTTTGGTGAACTGGGCGCCGAGGTCGAGGTGGTGCGCAACGACGAGGTCACGCTGGCCGATCTGGACGCGCGTTTGGCGTCGGGTGCGATGGACCGGCTGGTGGTTTCGCCCGGCCCCTGCTCACCGGCAGAGGCCGGAATTTCTGTGCCCGCCATCACGCACTTCGCCGGCAAACTGCCGATCCTCGGCGTGTGTCTGGGCCACCAGGCCATCGGCGCGGCCTTTGGCGGGACCATCGTGCGGGCGCAGCAGCTCATGCACGGCAAGACCAGCCTCATCACCACCACGCAGACGGGCGTGTTTGCCGGGCTGCCGCGCCAGTTCACGGTCAACCGCTACCACTCGCTGTCCATCGAGCGCGCGAGCTGCCCCGAGGTGCTGGAAATCACCGCCTGGACGGAGGATGGCGAAATCATGGGCGTGCGCCACAAGCAGCTCCCCATCGAGGGCGTGCAGTTCCACCCCGAGAGCATTTTGAGCGAACACGGGCACGCGCTGCTGCGCAATTTTTTGAGCCCAGCCGCACCGAGTGCTATTGAAGAAATAGCTGCCAACGCTTGATGAATAAGCGCTAGAGGCCTATTTAACCCCTATTTTACTGACGCCATGCCCGCCCACCAGTGGCTTCTGTTCATCGCCGCCGGCGTCTTGCTCAACCTCACGCCGGGGCCGGACGTGTTCTTCATCATCGCCCATGCGGCGCGGCGCGGCGTCCGTGCGGGGGTGGTGGCGGCACTGGGCATTTCTGCGGGCTGCTGCGTCCATGTGCTGGCTGCGGCCGTGGGCGTAAGCGCATTGGTGGCGGCGTCGGCCACGGCGTTTGGCGTGCTCAAGTGGCTGGGCGCGATCTATCTGGTGTACGTCGGCGTTCGCATGCTGCTTGCGGCGCGGCGTGGGGGTGCACCTTCGAG
>JBATPF010000156.1:0-2766 GCA_049291355.1 Giesbergeria sp. | reverse complement strand
CGGCAGACAGCGCGGCGGCATCTCGCGCGCCTGCGCCGGAGAGGTGATGACCGCCACCGGCAGATCAGGAACGCCGGAACGGCGCACGCAAGCGGCCGCGCGCCGCAGCGTGGCGAGCTCGCCGACGACGAAGGTGCCCTGCATCTGGTCCGGCGCATCGCGGAATGCTTTGGCAATGATCTCCGGTCCGATGCCCGCCGGGTCGCCCTGGGTGATGGCCAGAAGCGGGTGAGCGTGCTGCGTGATGGGGACCATAAAATATCAGTGAAATAGGGCTCCAGCGCTTATCCAGCAAGCGCTAGCAGCTATGTTTTTTGAATAATTCCAGCCCTGTGCTGGCTAGGCCGGGTTGTCCACTTCGATGAAGCGATGTCGAATTCCCAGCTGTTGCGCCACGTGGGCCGCCACAGCGGGCGCGCCATAGCGCTCGGTGGCATGGTGGCCGGCAGCCACAAAGCCCACACCCATTTCCTTCGCCAGGTGCGCCTGCGGCTCGGAGATTTCGCCCGTGAGAAACACCTGCGCACCCGCAGCCGCGGCGGCTTCAAAATATCCTTGCGCACCACCTGTGCACCAACCCACGCGCGTGACGGGCCCCGTATGGCCTGGCACACAGACCGGTTCGCGGCCCAGCACCCGGCCCACCTGCGCGCACAGCTGCGCGCTGCTGGCGTACTGGACTTGGGCCAGGCAGCCCAAGTCTTGTTCGCCGAAATGCGCGTCCGCTGCCCAGCCCAGCTCCGCCCCCAGCCGCGCGTTGTTGCCCAGCGCCGGATGCGCATCCATCGGCAGGTGGTAGGCAAACAGGTTGATGTCGTGCGCCAGAAGGCGCTGCAGGCGCTGCTTCATCCAGCCGGTGACCCGGCCGTCCTGGCCGCGCCAAAACAGGCCGTGGTGCACCAGAATGGCGTCGGCCTGGGCTTCGATGGCGGCGTCGATCAGGGCCAGACTGGCAGTCACCCCGCTCACCAGCAAAGACACCGGCTCCTTGCCTTCCACCTGCAGACCATTGGGACCGTAGTCCTTGAATTTTTCGGGCTGCAGCAGCGTATCCAAGCTGTGCAGCAAGCTCTGGCGCGATATGCTCATGGCGCTATTGTGGCGTGCGCTGCGCGACAATAGCGCCGCGCGTGTTCACGCCGAGCGTGCTCACGCCGAGCGCATTCGGGTCCTTTGCGCCTTCGCCTTCCTTTCTTGCACTGTTTTCCTCCATGAAACGCCTCTGGCTGCTTTTTTCGCAAACCGTCACGGTTCTTGTCGCTGCATGGTTCGTGGTGGCCACCTTGCAGCCGGGCTGGCTGCGCGGCGTGAATCTTCCGGGGCGCCATTCGATTTCCTTGCTGGAAGCTCCGCCCACCAACCCGGCCGAACCGATGCCGGGAAGCCTCAGCGGTGCGGCGCGCAAGGCCGCTCCTGCGGTGGTCAGCATCAACACCAGCAAGGCGCCGGTGCGCGATCCGCGCAGCGATGACCCCTGGTTTCAGTTCTTTTTTGGCGATCAGGCCAACCGGCCGCAAGCCGGCCTGGGCAGCGGCGTCATCGTCAGCCCTGAGGGCTACATCCTCACCAACAACCATGTGGTCGAGGGCGCCGATGAAATCGACGTCACCCTGTCGGACGGCCGCAAAGCGCGCGCAACGGTGATTGGCACCGATCCGGAGACCGATCTGGCCATTCTGAAGATCGACCTCGACAAATTGCCCGTGATCGTGCTGGGCGACTCGGACACCGCCCTGGTCGGAGACCGGGTGCTGGCGATTGGCAACCCGTTTGGCGTAGGCCAGACCGTCACCAGCGGCATTGTCAGCGCACTGGGACGCAGCCAGTTGGGCATCAACACGTTTGAGAACTTCATCCAGACCGACGCTGCCATCAACCCCGGCAACTCGGGCGGCGCGCTGGTGGACGTCAACGGCAACCTGCTGGGGATCAACACCGCCATCTATTCCCGCTCCGGTGGCAGCCTGGGCATTGGATTCGCCATTCCTGTTTCCACGGCAAAAATGGTGCTCAGCAGCATTACCGCCACGGGTCAGGTGACGCGCGGCTGGATCGGCGTGGAGCCGAGCGAACTATCGCCCGAAATGGCGGAAACATTTGGCGTCAAGGCGACTTCGGGCGTGCTGATTACCGGCGTTCTGCAAAACGCACCGGGCGCGCAAGCGGGCCTGCGGCCGGGCGATGTCATCACCCAAGTGGCCGGGAAACCGGTGGTCAGCGTCTCGGGACTGCTGAGCGCGGTGGCGGCACTCACGCCAGGCGAGACGGCCGGTCTGCGCGTGCAGCGCGGCGACCAAGAGGTGGCGCTGGAAGTGACTCCTGGCGTGCGGCCCAAGCAGCGACGTGCTCCGGTGCAACGCTAAAAAGCATAGCAAGAAAGCCTTTGCCCTCTTGCGCTGGAACCCGATTTAATTCAAAACAATCGCATCCAGGATACGCTTGCTGGGCTCAGGAGCTGGACGCGGCTTCTTCGGTGTCCTCGGGTGCCTTGGTGTGGCGTATGAAAATCTGCGCCGCCCAGATACCCAGCTCATAGAGCATCACCATAGGAATGGCGAGCGCCAGTTGGGAAACCACATCGGGCGGCGTCACGATGGCCGCGATGATGAAGGCCAGCACGATGAAGTAGCCCCGAAAGCTCTTGAGCTGCGCCACGTTGACGATGCCCAGGCGCGCCAGCACGATCACCACGATGGGGACCTCGAACGCCAGACCGAAGGCGATGAACATGGTGAGCACAAAGCTCAGGTAGGCCTCAATGTCAGG